>NZ_CP118962.1:2410000-2710000 GCF_029024925.1 Enterococcus faecalis
TCAATGAACGAATCTGATAGCAAAAGCTATCAATGGAGCCTAGCGGGATCGAACCGCTGACCTCCTGCGTGCAAAGCAGGCGCTCTCCCAGCTGAGCTAAGGCCCCGAATTTATTTGATTGAGAGTAGACCTCTCAAAACTGAACAAAGTAAAGACGAAATGTGTATTTCCGTAATATTCCTTAGAAAGGAGGTGATCCAGCCGCACCTTCCGATACGGCTACCTTGTTACGACTTCACCCCAATCATCTATCCCACCTTAGGCGGCTGGCTCCAAAAAGGTTACCTCACCGACTTCGGGTGTTACAAACTCTCGTGGTGTGACGGGCGGTGTGTACAAGGCCCGGGAACGTATTCACCGCGGCGTGCTGATCCGCGATTACTAGCGATTCCGGCTTCATGCAGGCGAGTTGCAGCCTGCAATCCGAACTGAGAGAAGCTTTAAGAGATTTGCATGACCTCGCGGTCTAGCGACTCGTTGTACTTCCCATTGTAGCACGTGTGTAGCCCAGGTCATAAGGGGCATGATGATTTGACGTCATCCCCACCTTCCTCCGGTTTGTCACCGGCAGTCTCGCTAGAGTGCCCAACTAAATGATGGCAACTAACAATAAGGGTTGCGCTCGTTGCGGGACTTAACCCAACATCTCACGACACGAGCTGACGACAACCATGCACCACCTGTCACTTTGTCCCCGAAGGGAAAGCTCTATCTCTAGAGTGGTCAAAGGATGTCAAGACCTGGTAAGGTTCTTCGCGTTGCTTCGAATTAAACCACATGCTCCACCGCTTGTGCGGGCCCCCGTCAATTCCTTTGAGTTTCAACCTTGCGGTCGTACTCCCCAGGCGGAGTGCTTAATGCGTTTGCTGCAGCACTGAAGGGCGGAAACCCTCCAACACTTAGCACTCATCGTTTACGGCGTGGACTACCAGGGTATCTAATCCTGTTTGCTCCCCACGCTTTCGAGCCTCAGCGTCAGTTACAGACCAGAGAGCCGCCTTCGCCACTGGTGTTCCTCCATATATCTACGCATTTCACCGCTACACATGGAATTCCACTCTCCTCTTCTGCACTCAAGTCTCCCAGTTTCCAATGACCCTCCCCGGTTGAGCCGGGGGCTTTCACATCAGACTTAAGAAACCGCCTGCGCTCGCTTTACGCCCAATAAATCCGGACAACGCTTGCCACCTACGTATTACCGCGGCTGCTGGCACGTAGTTAGCCGTGGCTTTCTGGTTAGATACCGTCAGGGGACGTTCAGTTACTAACGTCCTTGTTCTTCTCTAACAACAGAGTTTTACGATCCGAAAACCTTCTTCACTCACGCGGCGTTGCTCGGTCAGACTTTCGTCCATTGCCGAAGATTCCCTACTGCTGCCTCCCGTAGGAGTCTGGGCCGTGTCTCAGTCCCAGTGTGGCCGATCACCCTCTCAGGTCGGCTATGCATCGTGGCCTTGGTGAGCCGTTACCTCACCAACTAGCTAATGCACCGCGGGTCCATCCATCAGCGACACCCGAAAGCGCCTTTCACTCTTATGCCATGCGGCATAAACTGTTATGCGGTATTAGCACCTGTTTCCAAGTGTTATCCCCCTCTGATGGGTAGGTTACCCACGTGTTACTCACCCGTCCGCCACTCCTCTTTCCAATTGAGTGCAAGCACTCGGGAGAAAAGAAGCGTTCGACTTGCATGTATTAGGCACGCCGCCAGCGTTCGTCCTGAGCCAGGATCAAACTCTCATAATAAAAGTTAGAACAATCTTACGATTGTTAAGCTCAATTGTTTGCTAGCATATTGCTTGCTTGTTAAAAATGTTTGTTGTCTTGAATTGAATCAAGACGCCCTACACATTTGGTTCGTCTATTCTTTGTTCAGTTTTCAAAGGTCTACGTTACCTCGCAGCAACTTTTATATCATAACAAACTTTCGTTTGAATGTCAAGAACTTTTTTTGAAAAAGTTTTTTAAGTTGTTTTGCTTGGTTGTTGTTGTCTGTTGTGACAACTTCTATATCTTATCATCTCGTTTGTTATTTGTCAACAACTTTTTTGTTGTTTTTTCAAACTTTTTTCGAGAGATTTGAAATCAAGAATTGTTATTTAATTATTGATTTCTGAATCGCTCAGCTGTGTGACTCGCCTTGCGACATGTAATAATATATCAAGATTTTGATGTTTGGTCAACACTTTTTTTCAAAAAAATTAAAAGAAGTTTTCAATCTGTTTTCATTCTTTTCAATTATTTCGTTTTTAAACTTTTTAAATCCTAATTGTCTATCAAAACAGTTTAATTCCTTACTAAAAATCGAACAATTTGAATCATATATTTGAAATAGTTCGATTAACTTTTTTACGTCCAACATAAAAAAAGAAAGAATCTGTTCGATTATCGACAGATTCTTTCTTTTTTGTTTAAAACATTGGGACACCTTCAATATGATATTTTGACCAAATCGTTTTTAATTCTGCAGGTGCTACCCATGTATAGTCTTTATCCATTTCATTTTTAAGTGCTTGTTCATCCATCTCGAAGACAAACAGCGGAACATTTTCTTTATTGATATGCGCGTTAGTTAATTCTACTAAGCTAATTGAAGTAACGTCCAATTGAACCTCTTCTTTGAACCATTGTAGCATACTAGCTAAACCCGTCATCTCATCAGAAACTTTTGCCATCGCAAACTCAATCGCTTCACCTATTGGATGCATCAAAAATTTTTTACTACCATCGTTTAAGTTCAGTATGATTGTTCCAGCGACTTTTTTGTTAGACACGACATCCACCTCAATTAATTTTTAGATTCACTAACAAAAGAAATTGTAACACACTTTCTGAAAAAATACAGAATTATTTTTCAAGCAACTTATCCATTGCTTCATCAATCCATTCTGGAAGTTCTTTGTCTAAGGTTGCAAAGCCAATTTTTTTATTCTTATCCGTAAAATATTTTTTGCGTCGATGGTTCACTGAATGAACTTTGTCTTCAAGGGTTCGTAAAGATAAGCTAATCTTTTGAGAATATTCATCAACATCAATAACTTGAACGGTTACTTTTTGTCCAACGGTTAAGAGTCCATGGATATTTTTGGTAAAGCCAGCTTGTACTTCCGAAACATGAATCAGTCCTTGTGTTTCTTCGTCTAAAGAAACAAATGCGCCATATGGTTGAAGTCCGGTAATTGTGCCAGAAAGTACCATACCAATTTTGTACTTCATCAAATTTCCTCTTTTCATACGATAAATTTCTTTTTCCGTTTCTACTCATTTAAAATAATAGCATTTTTTCAACGTTTGTGCATTATTTCTTCCCTAGTTGTTAAAACTATTGTTTCATCTTTTAAGCAAAATCTACTATACTATAGGAAGTAAGACTTTATATAGAAGAAAAGGAGTTATCTTATGTTTAATTTTAATGAAACCATTGAGCGTCGCCACACGAATTGTGTTAAATGGGACACCGTTGAAGCGAGTTACCACGAAAAAGATTTACTACCTTTATGGGTTGCTGATATGGATTTCAAAGTACATCAGCCTATTCTTGATGCCTTGTCACAAGTTATTGAACAGGGCATTCTAGGATATGCAGTTGCACCTAATGAACTGTATCAAGCAATTCAAGATTGGCAACGGCAACACCATCAATTGATTGTTGAAAAAGAAGAAATTTTGTTTAATAGTGGCGTGGTACCCAGTTTGGCCACAACCGTTCAAGCGTATACAGCACCTGCTGATTCTGTCATGATTTGTGATCCAGTCTACCCCCCTTTTGCAGATGTGGTAAAACAAAATGAGCGTAGACTCGTGCGACATTCCTTACTAGAAGTTAACGGACATTATGAAGTTGATTTGGTTAAAATGGAACAACAGATAATCGAAGAAAAGGTGAAACTGTTACTTTTTTGTAATCCCCATAATCCTGGTGGACGTGTTTGGACAAAAGAAGAATTGCTGGCAATTGGCCGTTTATGCCAAAAACACCAAGTAACTGTGGTTAGCGATGAAATTCATCAGGATTTGATTTTCAAACCGCATACCTTCACTTCCTTCACTGTCGCTGATGAAGCATTTAAGGAATTCACTGTTACCTTAACAGCGGCAACCAAAACCTTTAATTTAGCGGGGATCAAAAATTCAATGCTGTTCATTCCTAATGAAAAACTACGGCAATCTTTCGTATCTTTACAAGACAAAAATCATCAAGGCGGCATCAATACTTTTGGCTACGTGGGAACGGCAGCTGCCTATCAAACAGGGGAGGAATGGCTAACGGCATTACTTGATTATTTAAAAGAAAATATTGATTTTGCCCTTTCTTTTTTCCGTGAAGAGATGCCTAGCGTTCGTGTAATGGAGCCTGAAGGGACCTATCTTTTATGGTTAGACTTTAGTTCTTATTCACTAACGGATCGAGAACTTCGCGATACCTTAATTCATAAGGGGAAAGTGGTTCTAAATCCAGGAATTAGTTTTGGTCCCCAAGGTTCTCAACACATGCGTTTAAACTTAGCTTGTTCAAAAGAAACTCTCGAAGAAGGCCTTTTACGTATCAAAAAAGCCTTTAATTAAAAACAGCTGTCCTAGTTTTTAGGACAGCTGTTTTTAATTCTTTCTTTTGCGTTTAGCTAAATAAACTCTGACGAACCAGATACCTGAAAATAGAAGTAAAATTTCTCCAATTATTATTGTATAAAATCCTGGTTCATGAACGATTCCTTGCTGATCTACATACGTAAAAAACGTTCCTATAAATGGGAGTATTACTGCAAACAAAGCCAAGGCCATTGGATATCTGTATTTTTCTAACAAATTCGCTTCCTCTCCTTCTATTCTTTAACTCAGTATCCTATAAAGACTTCATTAAAAGAAGCGATTTGGATGCTTTTAAAAAAAAGTTAGTCGTTTTAAGAAAAAAATAAAGAGTACCAACGAATTTGTCCCTCGTTGGTACTCTCTTTTTCAATTGGTTAAACTTATTCACCAATGATTTCAACTGTGTCCATCACGACGTCAAATGTTGGACGGTCTTGGGCATCCCGTTGGACTCCACCAATTTCATCCACTACATCCATACCATCAACAACATGACCAAAAACAGTATGACGGAAGTCTAACCAAGGTGTTCCGCCTTGTTTGTAAGCTTCAATAATTTCTTCTGGAAAACCAGCGTCTTCTAACTGACTCATCATTTGAGCTGGAACATTTTGATTAGTAACAACAAAGAATTGGCTACCATTTGTGTTAGGACCAGCATTTGACATTGACAATGCGCCACGCAAATTGAAAACATCCCGAGAAAATTCATCCTCAAATGCTTCTCCATAAATACTTTCGCCGCCCATTCCTGTTCCGGTTGGGTCACCGCCTTGAATCATAAAATCAGGAATCACACGATGGAAAATAACGCCATCATAGTAGCCCTTTTTCGCTAATTCAACAAAATTTTCAACCGTTTTAGGCGCTTGTTCTGGGAATAATTGAACAGTGATGTCGCCTCGGTTTGTTTTAATGACCGCTTTTGGTCCTTTAGCATTTTCTAAATCTAATTGTGGAAATTGTGACATGAGAATGTCCTCCTAGATAATTATTTTATAGTTCCATCATATCGAAAAATGCTGAAAATTGCTATGATCTTTTTCCAATGATTAAAGAATGCTTTGATTCGTTAGCCAAACTTGCTTTTTTCGAAAAGCCGTGCTATTTTGTGAAGTGTTCGCAAAACGATCAATAGTTGTCTCAACCCTAAATGAATTAGGAGGAATTTTCAAATGTCTGATGAAAAAGATATTTATGATTTAACGATTATCGGCGGCGGTCCTGTTGGATTATTTGCCGCTTTTTATGCGGGAATTCGTAAAGCGAAAACGAAAATCATTGATAGCCTGCCGCAATTAGGTGGTCAGCTAACAATGCTGTATCCCGAAAAATATATTTATGATATTCCTGGATTCCCTGCTATTAAAGCCGGTGAGTTAATTGCCAATTTGGAAAAACAGATGCAGCCATTTCAGCACGATGTTTGCTTGGAAGAAGAGGTCACACACCTTGCACAGGAAGCAGATGGACTTTTGCGCTTAGACACAACTAAAGGCACACATTATTCTAAAACGGTTATCTTTGCGATTGGTAACGGCGCTTTCCAACCTCGACGTTTAGCTATCGAAAATGTTGAAGCCTTTGAAGGTGAGTCAATCCATTATTATGTGACTGACATGAAAAAATTCGCTGGCAAAAAAGTTGCGATTGCTGGTGGCGGCGATTCCGCAATTGACTGGGCTTTAATGCTAGAAAACGTTGCAGAAGAAGTATCTATTATCCATCGTCGCCCACAATTTCGCGGCCACGAACATAGCGTGGAACAACTGGAAAAATCTAGCGTTTCTATCAGAACTCCTTATATCATTAGTGATATTTTAAAGGAAAATGAAACGTTCACAGGCATCCAATTAACGGAGACAAAAGGTGACCAAACATTGGATCTCCCTCTGGATGATTTAATTATCAATTATGGCTTCACTTCTTCTTTAACACACCTCAAAGAATGGGGATTAGACGTTTCTAGAAATGCTATTAATGTTCATTCCGATATGTCAACTAACATTCCTGGTGTATACGCTGTAGGGGATATCTGTTCCTATGAGGGAAAAGTGAAATTAATCGCTACAGGATTTGGTGAGGCACCTACTGCCGTAAATAATGCTTTACATTACTTACGGCCCGATGCTCGACGTCAACCAGTTCATAGTACAAGTTTATTTGAAAACGGCGTACCTAAATAAGGTTAGCACTGGACTTTAGCAGTTTTTAAGCCAAGGACAAAAATCTAAATCGGATTTTTGTCCTTGGCTTTCTGCTTTACTGAAAAGCCTTTCTTTTTCTCTTTTAAATTTATTTTTGATACAATAAAAAGTGCTAGGAGGAAGAAAGATGAACCAACCAATTATTTATTTAAATGAAGTATTCAACGAAGAACAACTGGAACAAGTGAAAGCTGTGGCGCCCAATTATCTAGTTAAAACATCTACCGATCATTTATCCTCTGCTGAAGAAGAGGCAATCGAAATTATGTTAGGCTGGCATAAAGAAATTGGTCCGCGTTTATTAGCCTCTGATACTAGTCACCTAAAATGGATTCAGCTCATTTCTGCTGGTGCTGATTATATGGATTTTGATAAATTAAGAGAAAAAGGCATTCTGTTGTCTAATGGTAGCGGAATCCATAGTGTTTCTATCTCAGAACATGTTTTAGGCGTTTTATTAGCACATACCCGCGGACTGCAAGAAAGTATCCAACAACAAATGCAACACACATGGAATCAAACAGCCCCTTCCTATCAACAACTTTCTGGGCAAAAAATGTTAATCGTAGGCACTGGGCAAATCGGACAACAATTAGCTAAATTTGCTAAAGGTTTAAATCTTCAAGTTTATGGCGTGAATACCTCTGGACATGTGACGGAAGGCTTCATTGAATGCTATTCACAGAAGAATATGAGTAAAATTATCCATGAAATGTCCATTGTTGTGAACATTCTTCCTTTGACTGAAACAACAAAACATTTATACAATCAGGCACTTTTTGAAAAAATGGCTCCTGAAACAATTTTCGTAAATGTTGGTCGAGGCACCTCAGTAGCAACGAACGATTTGATAACTGCCTTAAACAATAAAACCATTGCTTTTGCTGCCTTAGATGTCTTTGAAGAAGAACCTCTTCCCGAAGATAGCCCTTTATGGGAGATGCAGAATGTTTTATTAACACCTCATATTTCTGGCATGACACCGAAGTTCAAATCAAAATTACTGGCGATTTTTATTCCAAACTTAAATCAATTTGTGACGGATCAGACCCTCGTCAAAAACCAAGTTTCCTTAAAAAAAGGCTATTAACTCAAAAAAGGCCTTCAACCATCTTTCAAGTAATTGCATGGTTGAAGGCTTTTTTTGCTATTTTTTACCAGATAACCTTGAAGTTATCATTTGTCGACGCTTGAATGATTGGATGTTTTTTTAAATATTCTGCAATCAGTTCCGTCATATCAATTTGAATTTCTCGAATAATTTTTTCAGGTTGGAACATTTGATAGTTTCCGCCACCGACTGCTCGGTATTGATTTGTCACGATTTCCAAAACATCTTCTGCTTGCACTGCTTTGCCATGATAATTAAGTTTCGTCACTCTTTCACCAAACGGTTGTCTTAAATCAAGCGTATACTCAATGCCTTCATACATATCATAATTATAGTATTGTGGTTTTGGATCGACATATTTCGGGTTGAAAATTGGTTGGCCTTTTTCTAACACAAAATAAGTAGCGCTTTGTTCTAACGCTTCACGGAGGTCTTGTCCAGTGACACGCAATACAGCCAAGGTATTTGGATAAATGTAGTTGGTAATGATATCGCGCATCGTAATTTGGTTATTAAACCCTTTGCCTTCATTGTTAAAAAGTGCAGTCCCTGAAATATCCGTTCCGCTTGAAGCCATTTGGACGTTATTAATAAATTCTATATATGGATGTTCTTTGAGGCGTACGGCATTCGGATTTTGAATCGTCATATCCCCTTCCACATTTCCCACTGGTTGGTCAAGCCACTCTTCTACCTCGTCATGTAACGCTGTTGTCAAAGCTAAAATTTCTGCATCTGGTTGTTCGTTTCCAACAGGATGAATAGCTGCGTCACTTCCAATAACGCGATAGCCTTTAGCCATAGGTTCAATTTCTAAAGTAATTTCTCCAACGAAAGCTCCTCGAAAACCTGGTTGAATCACAGGTATTCCATTCAGTTTTGTAGCAATTTCTCGATGTTGGTGACCAGTGACTAAGGCATCAATCCCAGGAACTTTTTCCAATAAATCGTAGCCTTCATTTTCTCCTGTTAGTAATTCCGTGGGTTCCCCTGTTTCTAAATCTTTTTCAAAACCGCCATGGTAAGCGACAACAACTAGGTCTGCTTCTTCCCGCAGTTTTGGCACGTATTCCGCCGCTGTTTCAACGACACTTTTAAACGTTAAATCTTTGACTGTTGCCGGCTGTTCCCAATGAGGAATATATTGGGTCGTCACGCCAAGGATGGCTACTTTAACCCCTTGTTTTTCTATGATGACATACGGCTGACCGAAATAAGGTTGTCCATCTTTACCAAGAATATTGGCAGCTAAAACTGGCTGTTGATAACTGGCAATCGTTTCCTTTAAATAATCTAAACCGTAATTAAATTCATGGTTGCCTAAAATGCTAACATCATAATTCATTTGATTAATGATTTTAGTGATGGCTTCCACTGAATGTGTTTCTGCTTTTCTTACGTAGTAACTAAGCGGCGAACCTTGAATAAAATCCCCATTTTCAATTTGAAAAACTGGTCCTTTGGCAGACGCCCGTAACTTTTTCAGCATGGTTGCTGCTTTTGCGGTTCCAAAAGGCAAATCCATCTTTTTTTCACTATAACTTGTCGGCATAATATACCCATGCATATCACTTGTTGCTAAAATTTTTATTTGCATTTTGTTTCTCTCCTTCTTCCGACCAAAAGAACAGGAAGGTTAGAACACGAGCCATAACGACTCAGATCCCAACCTCCCACGTCTGTTTATTTATTGATTATTGGTTCCATGCTTGTTCAAATTGTGATGTTGCATCTTTCAATAATTTTTTCGTGTCTTTATTTGATGAAGCAAAAATACTTTCCATAATTGTCCGCATTTCATTATAGGCTGAATCAGCATTTTCTTCTACTGGGATAGCGAATAAATCTTTTACTGCGTTTTCAAGTTGTGCAGGTACTTTGGTTGTCTTAGAATTTTTGTACTCATCACTGTGTAAAACAGATTCTAAAATTGGCATATAACCTGTTTGTTGTGCCCAGTACAATTGTGAATCAGGAGTAGCTAAGAATTTCATGAATTCAAATGCCGCTGTCCGTTGTTCTGGCGTAGCACTATCGAACATATAAATATCTGTTCCTTGTTGTAAGTTGATTTTTTCAGGACGTGGTGCAACACCGTATTCATAGCCACCAGCTTCAGCATCTTTTTGAACAAAACCAGCACCAGCAATACTACCGACAAACATTGCTACCTTTTTGTTTGCAAATGGGCCAGATAAATATTTATCTGAACCAGCTGTGCGGAAGTAACCTGCTTCGATACCATCACGGTAATAGTCCACGACTTCTTGTGAATCTTTGCTTGTTAAATCTAAGTCTTTATTAAAATCAACGCCTTTGTTTTTCATTCCAATTGCGTAATAGTTATTTAACGAGTCAAAACCAGCACCAACGACTTCTTTGTTGGATTTTTCGTAAATTGTTTTAGAAGCTTCTTTTAATTCCTCTAATGTTTTCGGTACTTCAACACCATATTCTTTCAACAAATCAGCATTATAGAATAACATTTCTGTCGATTTATTAAATGGAATGCCGTATTGTTTGCCGTCGATTTTGGCGCCGTCTAACAATACTTCACGAATTGGCTCTGCATCTTTCCAGCCGATTGTGTCATCATCCATATATGGTTTTAAGTCCACTAACATTTCATCTTGTGCAGCATTCCATAACCAGCCTGGGTACGCTTGCGTAATTGTTGGTAAATCTTTTGGTGAAGTTAAAGTCGAATTGATTTTGGCTTGTAAATCAGGGTAAGCAGATTGATTTTGTAATTCCACTTTAATTTTTGGATTTTCTTTCATGAAGTCTTTCGTTAATTTTGTTAACGCTTCTTCTTGAACCCCATTCATTGCATGCCAGAAAGTGATTGTCGTATCTTCCTTCACTTCTTTCACAATATCGTTTGATTCTTTGGCCCCATTACCGTTACCACAAGCCCCCAATGCGAAAATAGCTGCGGTTGCTAACACTGTTGTTGCTAGAGTTTTGAACTTCATTTTTTTCTCTCCCTTAAAAAAATTTATAAAACAATTTGCTCGCCACGTTCTGGCAATATTCTTTCACCATACGGGTTTTCCAGTTTTTCTGGTTTTAACGTATGGATTGGAACCAATACTTGAGGTTCAATCAATGCAATAATTTTATCCAGATCTTCTGGCATTGCATGTCCTGAACAAGCTAAACGGACAAAAGTAATGTCTTTTTTAGCCAACAAAGCTAAAAACACGCGATACTGTGGATCAAAGTCCCCTAACGGTTGCGCATCACTGTGAATGTATAAACTACCTTCTTGGAGGTTGTCAAACTGGTTCACAACTTGCCACAAATAGTCTGTTTTGTCCTTTAGTAACGTGTCATACGGGATTTCTAACGCTGGATTCAATTCTGGTATTTTACCAGATTCAGCATAATAATAACGAACTTCTATTCCAAATACTTCAAGTAACAACGCAGCCATATTTGCTTCTAAAACGACTGTACGTGGTGACTTTTCAATAATCTTAGCAAAACGTTCCACGTTTGCTGGATAACCATTAAAGGTAATTTGTCGATTCGGGTTTTCTAGTTCTAAACGAACCAAGTGCTGAACAAGATCTTCTTCACTGACAACCGCTATTTGGGCTGGATCTGGTTCACGTTCTGGGAAGCTAATGCTTACGCCTTCCATCATTAATAATTCAGTATGTTTAGCTTTTTCACAAAAAGCTAAAGTCTCTTCACGATTATGGCCATGTAAGCGCAAATCACCTGTGTATGTGATGAAATGGTCAGGCGTGCGAATCAGTAATGCCGAAGCACCGTACGCATCATGATCAACAGGCACGATTTCCACTGAAATTTCGCCAACTTTAATCACATCGTTTTTATTAAGACCAATCATTTCTCGGGTAAAATTCTTTTCTTCAAACGGTGATGGAATCAAAAAATCACCTTTGCGATTTAAACTATTTAGAATCATCTTCGTTTCTTTTAATGTGTACAACGGAACAGCTGGGTCTAAATAATTAATCATGCGCGAATGATCTAAATGGGCATGAGATAAGAAAACAGCTGTGTGTTGATACTCTTTGTCTTCTGTACCATGATATTCATAACCTAAACGTGGATCATATAAGTCTTTTAATTCTGGCACTAAACGATTATTAATTAAGGTTTCAATGTGATCATCGGGCAAATCTAATTCTGGTCGAAATTCTGTACCAAAATCAAAGAAGATGTGGGCATCTTTATACGCCACTTCAATCACGGTTCCTCCAATTGTTAAAATGCCACTGTGAAAAGTCACAGTTGTTTTAGCCTTTGATTCCATTTTTTGCAACTCCTCTGATAATTTCTTTTCTGAAAATCAAGTAAATAATTAAAATTGGAATAACGGTTAATGTTGCAGCAGCCATTTGTAAATGTACGTCACTACCGCTCTCTGTCGCAAAGGCCGATAGTCCATTATTCAATAGACGGTATTTTTTCTCGTTCGTTACCAACAATGGCCATAAGAAAGAATTCCAACTAGAAATAAATGTTAAAATCCCTACTGTTACCAACGCTGGTTTTGACATTGGTACTAAAATACGCCAAATATATTCTAAATCACTAGCGCCATCAATTTTGGCAGCCTTGTAAAAAGTATCAGGAATACCTTTTAAATACCCGTTTAAATAGTAAATATAAAAAATACTAGTTAAAAATGGAATAATTAAGGCGCTGTAAGTATTTAACAAACCTAATTGCGCAATCGTTTGATAATTGGTAAAAATAATAGATTCATACGGAACCATTAATAACGAAATCATCAAAGCAATGACCACATTTTTAAAACGGAACTTCAAACTCGTTAACGCGAATGAAGCTAACACGGCGGTGACTACCGTAGCAATCGTTGTAACGCCTGAAACAAAGACTGTGTTCAAGAAATACCGAAGAAAGGGTGCTTTTTGAAAGACCTCTGTGTAGTTTTGCCATTGTGGTTGTTTCGGAAACATGGTTGGCGGCATGCTGGTCGCTTCAGAGTAACTCATTAAACCAGCTAAAATCATATAGACAAATGGAAATAACGTAATAACGGCTAAAATGCCTAAGAAAACAAATGCGATAATCGTTAAAACTTTTTTCATTGGCTTATTGCCCCACTTTCTTTAAGAGTTTATTTTGTAAGAAAGTGACCACTAAAATAATCACAAATAAAATCACCGTGGCGGCCATCGCAATTCCGGGACGCCCTGCAATGTGGAATTTGTCATAAATATAGTACACTGCGGTTGTGGCACTGTTGGCAATCCCCGCACGACCACCGAATAAAGCATAAACTTGTGTATAAACTTTAAAGGCGCCAATTAAATTGACCGTTAATAAAAAGGCAATGGTCGGGACTAGCTGCGGAAACGTAATACGTCGGAAAATTTCGCCGTCTGAGGCGCCAAACATTTTTGCAATTTTAAAATGTTCTTCATCAATATTTCTCAACCCAGCCAACAAAATAATAATATTAAATGCTAAACTCGTCCAAACCCCAAAAATAATCAATGTCGGCATACTCATTTGAACATTATCTAGCCAGTTGACAGAAGGAATGCCGAAAAAGCCTAAGACGTAATTGACAATTCCATAATCGCCATTAAAGAAGTAACGGAAGACAATCCCAATGGCAATCGTACTCGTTACATAAGGCATAAAGAAAATCGTTTCAAAGAAACTCTTATGTTTAACTTTTTCAAAGATAATCCAAGCAATTGCTAGGGAAATTATCAAGGCAATCGGTACCACAGCAAATGCATAGAGCGCTGTATTTTTTAACGCTTTATAGAAGATTGGATCATTCAATACACGTTGGTAATTTTCTAAACCAGCGTAGCGTTGGTTAATTAAGGAACCTTTTTGGAAGCTCATCCACAAAGAACGAAACAGCGGATAAACGCTAAACAGTAAAATGATTCCTAATGATGGCAGAAGGAAGAGCCATGCTTTTGGTTGATTTTCTGGATTGTATTTTTTCATTAGTAAACCCGGTCTCCCGCTTCGTTAAAGATAAATACTTTTTTATATGAAAAATCAAAAGATAAAGTGTCTCCTTCTTCAATCGCTTCTTCTACACTTACAATTGATTTCACTTGTTCATTTCCTAATGTAAATCGTAAAATACGTTCTCGACCAATCAATTCCACTAAATCTGTCGTTGTGGTAAAGAGACCTGTTTCAGTTGGTACCACATCTTCTGGACGAGAAGCAAACGTATATTTCCCATCAGTCATTGGCATTTTAAAGCGTGCTTGCTCAAAACGCTCAAGCGGAATTTCAAAACTTTCGTGGTACATTTTGCCGTCTTTCACTTCAACAGACAATAAATTAATAATTGGGTTACCTATGAACTGAGCAACAAATAAGTTATTTGGTTCTAAGTAAAGGTTTTGAGGTTCATCATTTTGTTGAATAACCCCTTCGTTTAATAAAATAATTTTATCACTGATTGATAGCGCTTCCTCTTGGTCGTGCGTTACAAAGATTGTTGTAATGCCTACTTCTTTCACCAAGCGGCGGATTTCTTCACGAATTTTCAAACGCAAACGTGCATCCAAGTTACTTAAAGGCTCATCTAATAATAAAACATCTGGTTTTTGAACTAACGCCCGGGTAATCGCAACACGCTGTTGTTGACCACCAGAAAGTGTGCCTGGCTTTTTATGGCTTAACTCTTCAATATTCGTTAGTTTCATATATTCTTCGGCAATAGCTTGTGCCTCTGCCTTGGGAACTTTCTTACTTCCTACCGTCAAAGGAAACATTACGTTTTCTAGAACAGTCATATGTGGATATAAGGCATAGTTTTGAAAAACGAACCCGATGTTCCGATCTTTTGGTGCTGTTTTGACAACCGATTGCTGTCGAAACTGAATATCTCCATCACTTGGATGCAATAAACCTGCAATTAAGTTTAAAATTGTGGATTTCCCACACCCACTTGGTCCTAACAAACAAACCAAGTCCCCTTGCTCAATCGTAAAATTGACCGATTTTAACGCTTCAAACCCATTATCGAATACTTTTTTCAAGTCGATAACTTCTATCATGACCCAACCTCCAAAAAAACATTTAATAGCATACCTTTTGATTTTAACATTTATTTCTTGCAACCGCGAGAGCAAAGCTGTTTCATTAAGATAAAAATAGGTAAAGTTAATGTATTTTTTATGTAAAAAATGTTGTTTTTCTGAAAATCCTATTTACACTTTTTTTAATGCACAACAAAAAAACAGAGAATTTTTCTCTGCTTTTTTGGTTATTTTTTAGAATCTTTTTCTGATTCCTTTACAATATAAATTGGTCGTTTTTTCGTTTCTAAGAAAATTTTGCCGATATATTTGCCAATAATTCCTAAACATAATAGTTGCAAACCACCTACAAAAAGTACAATACAAACCATTGAAGGCCAGCCGCTTGTTGGATCACCATTAACTAATGTTCGAAAGATAATCACTAACATTGCTAGTGCAGAACCAATACACGAAAAGGCGCCAACGTATGAAGCAATATTCAATGGTGTTTCTGAAAAATTGACAATCCCGTCAATTGAATAACTTAATAGACTCCAGAAAGACCAAGAGGTTTCTCCAGCAATTCGTTCTCGATTTTTAAATTCAATATATTCTGTTTTAAAGCCGACCCAACTAAAAATCCCTTTTGAAAAACGATTATACTCAGATAACTCTAAAATCGCATCGACCATTTGTCGGGTCATGACACGGAAGTCACGGGCACCATCCACCATTTCCGTCTCAGCAATTCGATTAATGAGTTTATAGAACATCCGTGCAAAAAAGCTACGAATGGGCGGTTCACCGTCTCTTGTTATGCGTCGTGTGCCAACACAATCTAAATCTGCACTGGTTTCAATCATCTCAATCATTTGAGGTAATAACTCAGGCGGGTCTTGTAAATCAACGTCCATGACTGTCACTAAGTCACCTGTTGCTTCTTTTAAACCAGCGTATAAGCCTGCTTCTTTCCCAAAATTTCGTGAAAAAGAAAGATAACGGACCTTCTCTGGATGTTCGCGATAAAGCTGTCTTAAAACAGCTAACGTCTTATCTTTTGAGCCATCATTCACAAATATATATTCTACTGAATGAGACAGTTGCTGGCTAATTTTTTCTACTTCTTCAAAAAACAGCGGAATCGCTGCTTCCTCATTATAACAAGGGACAACAATTGATAACATTTTATTTCCTCCACACTTCAGTTAATTATCATTATACCATATAATAGCCTTATTAAATAACGATATCCAACTAAAAATAACTTAAATAGAAAGAACCTGAGAAAAAATCCAAAACGATTCTTTCTCAGGCTGACTAGCGGTTAAACGAAAGCAACAGAAATAGTCCTACGCACTACTTCAGCCTCTTTTGTTTAGCACTAAAATTATTTTGTTAAATCTTCTTGGTTCGCTTCAAATTGATAACGCGGTTCATCATTCTTTTCATCATAATCAACAATCAAATCATACCCTTTAAAGAACCAATCATCTGTTTCTTCAATAAAATAGGTAATCCCATCTAGGTTCTCTTTAATCATTGGCTCATCTGGCGCTTCTACAGACATCGCAATGGAAAAACCATCATGAACAGGTGTTTTTCCGTAAATTTTTCCGAAAAAACGAATGCCTGTCTCAGGCTGAACCCCGGTTTCTTCTTTAAACCATTGTTGGGCTTTCGGTGTCACTTCTAATTTCATTCTTTGTTCCTCCTTCACATCTCTGTCGCCATTTATTGTAGCACAGCGCAGTGCTTTTAGAGAATAAAGTGCTTAGCCATTCATTTTTTCATCTAATAAATCGACATCTGCGGTATCACCGATAACTAATAAATTATCGTTTTCTCGAACAATTTCAGAAGCATCTGGCGAAGCAATTACTTCTGTTTTCGAGCGGCGAATCGCTACCACAGTTAAACCAAATCGCTGACGGAAATTTAATTCTGCTAAGGTTTTATTGTAAAATTTTGGATTGGTGACCCGAACCTCAGCTAATGAAAATTCGCTAGATAATTCAATATAATCTAAAATATTGCGTGAAACAAGTTTATGGGCAATTCGAATACCCATATCTCGCTCTGGGTGAACGACCATGTCTGCCCCAATTTTATCTAAGACACGGGCATGATATTCATTGACTGCTTTGGCTAAGACATTGGGAACCCCCATCTCTTTAACCATTAATGTTACTAAAATACTCGCTTGAATATCTTCACCAATTGCCACCACTACGTGATCAAAATTCCGAATCCCTAAAGAACGCAACGTCATTTCATCTTGGGCGTTAGCCACCACTGCATGCGTTGCAATATTCATATATTCATTGACACGGTCTTCACTGCTGTCAATGGCCAAAACTTCTTGACCAGCTTCCACCAAAGTTTGGCATATGCTGCCGCCAAAACGTCCTAAACCAATAATTGCAAAATTTTGTTTCATTTCTTCTGACCGCTCCTGTCTGTTCGTTAAAATTAGTATAACAAATCCATAAATAAATTCCTAGAAGGATTTCCTAGAATTTATTTATGGATTTATCTGATATTTATTTGGCTAAACCATGTTGAAAAGCATAAATCGCCGCTTGGGTCCGATCATCCACATCTAGTTTTGCTAAAATGTTTGAAACATGTGTTTTAACTGTTTTCAAAGTGATAAAGAGTTCATCAGCTATTTCCTGATTACTTTTACCTTGTGCAATCAACATTAAAATTTCGTGTTCCCGGTTTGTCAAATCTTCGTGCAACACCGGCTCTTGTTTTTTTGTTAACCGTTCCATCATCTTATGCGTCACTTCAGGTTCCAACACACGCTCTCCGCGATAAGTCGCCCGAATTGCATCAGCAATCTCATGAGCTGTTGATGTTTTTAATAGGTAGCCTGCTGCACCAGCTTCAATCGCCGGATACACTTTTTCATCATCAATAAAACTCGTCACAATAATAATCTTGGCTTCTGGCCAATCTTTCAAGATCGCTTTGGTTGAATCAATGCCATCCATTTCTTCCATTACCAAATCCATCAAAATAACATCTGGACGTAGTTCCAATGCTTTTTCATAGCCAATCTTACCGTTTTCTGCTTCGCCTACGACTTCTATATCCTCTTGAATAGATAAATATGATGAAACGCCTAAACGGACCATTTCATGGTCATCCACTAACATTACTTTGATCACTTGCAGTTTCCTCCTTTATGACAGGAACTTTAATTTCAACGCTGGTTCCCTGCCCTTTAAAACTAATAATTTTAACTGTACCGCCCATGCCGACAACACGTTCTCGGATATTATTTAAGCCATAACTACCGGCTTTATTACTTTGTTCCTTCATATCAAAGCCGACACCGTCATCAACAATACGCAATAACACGTTTTTATCGACTTGGTGTAAGTATACCTCTAATTCCTTTGCTTTGGCATGTCTTAAGGTATTTGAAAGTAATTCCTGCACAATTCGGAAAAGATGATCCTCAATGCTGCTATTTAAATGAACATCTTCAACATCCCAAATCAATTCAATTTTAATTTTTGTTTGTAGTTCTTTCAGTAATTGTTCAATACCTTTACGCAAACTTTTTCCTTCTAGACTGATAGGACGCAAGTGCAACAGTAACGCGCGCATTTCCGATTGGGAGGCATTAATGATTTCTGCCACCATGGCTAGTTGTTTGCGATATGGTTCAGGGGTTTCTGTTCGTTGTGCTTGTTCATTTAAGGCAGACAACATCATCATGGCTGCAAAAAGTTGTTGACTGACTGAATCATGCAACTCCCGCGCCAAACGATGCCGCTCGTTCTCTAAAATTTCTTCTTTTGTTTGCCCATCCATTAATTGCGGTCGACTGTTTAATAATTGCAATTCTTTAGACATCTCTAATAATTTATTTTTAATCGACCAAATATCTTGTTCGACTTCGGTTAGATAATGGTCTTGATTTTCACTGGTCGTTGGTTTGTTTAAGACTGGACTTTCATAATTACCATTGGCCAATAACCGAAGTTTTTCTTCAATCCGTCCATATTGCCCTTTTTGAACCAATGAAATCAGTAAAAAGGTCAATAAGCCTATTAGTAAGGATATGAGAACAATGTGCACAATTAGTGGTAAATAAAAGACTTTTCTCTGAAGAAGCTCTAATAGCCACCGGTTTTGTTTAATCGAATGAAAATATGAAAACAATGTAATTAAGATAACAATAAAGGTGCTAAGGGACGCATATAATGAAATCATGCGTCTTGAAATCCGATCGGTCATACACGGATCACCTCAACATCTCCTACTAAAGTGTTCGTCATAATTTTCAAACGACGAAGATTGGTATCATAATCATTGCTGTAAATTTTTAATGATTCGTTTTTCAATTGATATTTTTCTTCTTCAAAACGTACCGTTCCGTAAAAAGTTGAATGTTCTAACAAAATTGCTACACCTAACGGTACTAGAATTCGCGTGCGGCCAAAACCTTTACGAATAATAATAATATTGTCTTCTTTCGGTAGTAGCGTATTACCTAAATCAATAATGGTGTCCCCAGAGATTAAATCAATATTGATATCGTCCCATTCATAGATATTGTTACCAATGCGTTCGTTGGCAAACCAGCGGCGTTTAAATCGTTTGCCATTTTTAGGTTCTTTTGCCGCCGTCTCCACCATAATCATTTGTTTTTTACGCCAAGGTGCTCGCTCAGCTATATCCACGCCTGAAATCTCAAAGCCTTTTAAGCCGATAAAGAGTACGCCAAAAATCAGCATAAACCAAACAGCCGTGCTGTTCATTGCACCAATGACAATAAAAACAACGCCGAGGACGAATTGAAAGTTGTTAAAATGTGTTTTAGATGCTTTCCTGGAAACATAGGCCACAAGTAAAACGCCAATTGTTAATAAAACAGCTAATCCAGGATTATGTACAATTTGCCATAACGCCAGAATAAAAAGTAATGCTTCTGCGACGATAAAAAAGCGCCAAGGGTTATTCATAGATTTGCCTCCTCCCTCTGTCATTTATTTTACTCGTTTATTTTATTTAATCATAGTGGTTTGCGCCTCAGGTTACCATAGGACTTTAGCCCTAAATGTCATAGATTGCGAAAGGACAGGCCTTGGAAGCTGCCTGCCCTACTCAATTATTTAGTTTGCTTCAACTTTTGTAATTTTAACTGTCATGTCGCCACCAGGTGTTGCAATAATCACTTGGTCGCCTAATTGTTTACCAATTAAGGCTTGCGCAATCGGTGAATCATTAGAAATTTTACCAGAAAATGGATCGGCTTCGGCACTTCCTACGATTGTGTATTCCTCTTCTTCTCCATCAGGCAATTCTTGGAAAGTAACTGTTTTACCGATGGAAACTTCGTCTTGGTCCACGCCATCATTATCGATGATTTCTGCAAAACGAATCATATTTTCTAACGTTGTAATACGTCCTTCAACGAAAGCTTGTTCATCTTTAGCTGATTCATACTCTGAGTTCTCTGAAAGATCCCCAAAGCTACGAGCGATTTTAATACGCTCTACGATTTCTTTACGTTTAATTGTTTTTAATTCTTCTAGCTCTTGTTCTAATTTTTCTTTTCCTTCAAGAGTCATTGGATATACTTTTTCTACCATGTTAATTCTCCTTTTTCGCTTAACGATACGTAGTTCTTGGTTGGTTATTGAAAAAAATTCCGCTTTCAATCCACAAAAGAGTACCACGCTTTTTCTAAATTGTAAATATAATTATTGAATTTTTGTGATTTTGCTAAATTTTATTTATATAAATTTCTAGTTACTACTCTTTCCCTCTGTTAAACAGATTACTTTTTGAGTATCTAAAAGCTTGGTGAATCATACAAAATTGATTCACCAAGCTCTTTTATGTTTTCATTTTATTCACTACTTGAATTATTGACATACTGATCTACTAATACTTGATGTTCTTCATATGTTTTTGAGAAGTAGACTTTTCCTGTAGAAATATCTGCTACAAAGTATAAATAGTCACTTGGTGTCGGATTCAAGACTGCTTTAATTGACTCCTCACTTGGGCTATCTAATGGTCCTGGTCCATAACCAGTATTTTTATACAAGTTATAAGACGAGTCCACTTCCAAGTCAGCATACGTTACAGTTTCTTTGTGTTCTCCTAGAGCATACAAAATAGAAATATCTGATTGGATTGGCATATCGGCAGCCAAGCGGTTAAAGAATACTTGCGCAATTTGTTTGCGGTCTGCTTCTTTGACTCCTTCTTTTTCAACCAATGAAGCTAACGTTAAGACTTGCTGATTGGTTAAATTCTTTGCATGAATTGTCGGCGTATATTGTTCCATTACTGTGTTCATTTTAGCAATCATTTGTTCGACAAATTCAGGAAGTGTTGCTTTTTTGTAGTAATCATAAGTTGCCGGGAACAAATAGCCTTCTAAGCGATAACGAACACCTTCTGCAGTTGCAGCACTTTCAAGTAAATCAGGATACTTAGCTTTCATTTGATTGAAGAAGTCTTCGTTTTTCATTAATGCAATGAAATCTGCTTTCTTGAAATCTGTATTTTTTTCAATAGCTTCGCCAATTTTATCTATATCGTAGCCTTCAGGAATCGTTACTTTGCCATCTGCAATTTTAGTTGGTTCTGGCGTGCCTCCTTCTTTTAGCATTTCACCAATTTCATCGAGTGTCATGCTTGGAGACATTTGATAATAGCCCGCTTGAAAATCTGTTAAGTTTTTAAATTTTACGTAGTAGTTAAAAACCATTCCGCTTTTAATGACGTTGCTTTCTTCTAAAACCGCAGCAATTTGCTTATTAGAAGATCCTTCTGGGATATGCACTTGAACAAGCTTCTTATTGTTCTTGTCTAGTGGTTGTAGCCCAGCGTCTACATATTTATAAAAAGTAAACCCAAAGATTGCCATCATTAAAACCAATACAGAAACTACAATTAACACGATACGACCGACTAAACGATCTTCTTTTTTACGTGTTTGTTTTTTTGTATTTGTTGGCTTTTCGTCTGTTTCAATCGGGGTTGGCTCTTCGACTGTCTGTGTCGTCTTGTCTTTCCCACGTCTTCGAGCAGCTCTAGAACCTGCACGTGTTTGTGTTGTGCGGCTCGCTGTTTCTTGTGATTCATCAGATGAAGGTTGGGGAGACCTATCATTTTTTTCAGAGGAATCAGGTTGATCGCCATCATTTCTACCTTTTAAAGACCCAGTTACTTGATCTCTAAGCGAAGATTTGGGATCTTGGTTATTTTGGTTATCATTAGCCAAAACTAACCCTCCTTACTATTCTATCGTTTATGACTGAAACTATTATACATGAAACCTCTTTAAAATTAAATGTTTTTAATAAAAAGACCGTCATTCCCTGATAAAAAATTCATCATTGACAACGTTTAAAGCCTATGATGGCGCTTTTCTATTGAAACGATAATAAATCTTAAAATCCTCCTAAATTTATCGAAAATCCATTTTCTATTAAGAATTTTGTAGCAAAATAGCACCTAAGTCTTTAGGCGATTGTACTAGGAATGTCGCTCCCGCCTCTTGTAATTCTATTTCTTCACCAAATCCATACAAGACACCTATACTATCTAAGCCATTTTGTTGAGCACCAAGAATGTCATGATTACGATCACCAACCATGATAATTGCTTCTTTGGTTGGGTCTAATTGAGCTTCCGTTAATGCATACTGAATCACATCTGCTTTTTTAGAACGATGACCGTCCATGCTCGCTCCATAGATGCCTGTAAAATAACGATCTAAATCAAAATGAGTAATAATCTTTTTAGCAAATTCTTCTGGCTTGGAAGTCGCAATGTATAACTTTGCTCCCGCTTCCTTTAACCTTGTTAGTACCTCTGGGATCCCTGGATACACATGATTTTCAAACATACCTTTTCTCTGATAATACGCTCGATAATGACCCACGGCTTGTTGCGCTGCTTCAGCTGAAGGCGCCATGTGCAAAAATGACTCATATAAAGGCGGCCCTATGAAAGAACGTAACGTCTCCTCGCTAGGAGCTGGCCAGCCTAATTGTTCTGTTGCGTACAAAATAGAACGCATAATGCCGCTACCAGAATCCGTAATTGTGCCATCTAAATCAAATAAAATCGTTTGATACATCTTCACTTCACTACTTTCTAGCATTTTTTGTCTAATTGATTCTTCAAAATAAGATACGCAAAAGAAGCACATTTTTCAGCGCTTCTCTGCCTTTTTATTTATTTTGCTGTAAACGTATCTGGTTTTTTATCTGATTGCTGCATTTCATAGGCAATGGCTTCAACGATTCGACGGCTAGCTTGACCATCCCCATACGGATTTTGTGCATGCGCCATCGCGTGGTAAGCATCAGAATCAGTCAATAATGTTTTCGCCTCTTGATAGACTACTTGTTCGTCTGTACCAACCAATTTCAATGTTCCTGCCGCTACGCCTTCTGGACGTTCCGTTGTATCTCGTAAAACTAAAACTGGCACCCCTAAGGAAGGAGCTTCTTCTTGCACACCGCCAGAATCAGTTAAAATTAACGCACTTTTCGCTGCAAAATTTTGAAAATCTTTGACATCCAATGGTTCAATTAAATGCACACGAGCTAATTCACCTAAGTGTTCCGCTACTATTTCACGGACTTTGGGATTTTTGTGCATAGGGAAAATGACTTCAATTTCTGGATGTTCCATTACAAGTCGACGAACAGCTTTAAAAACATTTGCCATTGGCAGGCCTAAATTTTCACGACGATGCATTGTGATTAGTACAATGCGTTGGTCTGTAGGGATTTTTTCCAATAAATCATTTTGATAGTGGGCATCAACGGTGTACGCCATCGCGTCAATCGCTGTATTGCCAGTCACATAAATATGTTCTTCTGGATGATTTTCTTTGATTAAATTGTCCTTACTTTGAGTAGTTGGGGCAAAATAAATATCAGTTAACACATCTACCAGTTGACGATTCATTTCTTCCGGAAACGGAGAATATTTTTGCCAGGTCCGCAATTCTGCTTCCACATGTCCCACTGGAATCTGTTGATAAAAAGCAGCCAATGCAGCCGCAAATGACGTGGTTGTATCGCCATGAACCAAGACAATATCCGGCTGTTCTGTCACAAGAACCTCAGTTAATAAATTCAAAACACGACTTGTAATATCTGTTAAGGTTTGCCCATCTTTCATGATATTTAAATCATGATTCGGTGTAATTTGAAAATCTTCTAACACTTGATCCAACATTTGGCGATGTTGCGCTGTTACGACTACTACAGAGTCAAATCCTTCACTTTGCTCTTCTAAAACTTTGATTAAGGGGGCCATTTTGATCGCTTCTGGCCGTGTTCCAAAAACCGTCATTACTTTAATTTTCTTCATCATTTTCCTCCTAATTCTATGTTAGTTTCGGGTATTTTTGTTGGCGAAATTCTTCTGCTCGTTGAATATAATGTAAGGCGTTCGTATGATTACTGGCTATTTCTGCTGCCGTTAACGGACGGATAACCTTCGCGGGTCGACCAAATGCTAAAACATTTGGCGGGATAATTTTGCCTTCTGTCACTAAAGAGCCCGCACCAATCAGGCTGTTTTCTCCAATAATGGCATTATTTAGAATCGTTGAACCCATGCCAATCAAAGCACCATCACCGATTTTACAACCGTGTAACATGCATTGATGGCCCACCGTTACATACTTGCCTACAATTGTCGGGGCATCTTCATCAACATGAATAATCGTGCCATCTTGAATATTACTACCTTCACCAATGGTAATTGTGTTACTGTCACCTCTTAAGACCGACTGAAACCAAATATTACTATCCTTCGCTAGTTGTACGTTTCCATAGACATCTGCACTAGCAGCAATAAAATATTCTTTTTTCAAACTCTGTCACCTCTTTTCATTAAGTATAGACAAGAATTCCTCACTTTCATAGTAAAAAAGACAAGAAAAGAGCGTGGGACAAAAATCACTTTGGATTTTTGCTCCACGCTCAAAAACTGATAAACGGCGGGAACAAAAGCAACTCCTTCGGAAATAAGCCGGAATTCTCCAAAAATTACAGAACAATTTTCGGAAATTCCTTCTTATTTCTCGGAGTTAAGCGCTTCTGTCCCGACCTCTTTTTATTCCTCATAGTCGCCTTCTTCAGCAAATTGACTATTGTATAGTTTTTCATAGAAGCCACCTTGTTCCAGCAACTCATGATGCGTACCTTTTTCAATGATTTCTCCTTGTTTCATAACAAGAATTAAATCAGCTTCACGAATAGTTGATAGGCGGTGGGCAATAACGAAACTCGTTCGTCCTTCCATAACACGATCCATTGCTTTTTGAATTAAGGCTTCCAAGCGTGTATCGACTGAACTAGTCGCCTCATCTAAAATCAAAATTTTCGGATCAGAAATTACCGCTCGGGCAATGGTCAACAATTGTTTTTGACCAAGGGAAACGTTATCTCCCTCAGAATTGATTTCCATTTCATACCCGTCTGGCATTGTCCGAATGAAGTGATCCACATTGGCCGTTTTCGCTGCATCGACAACTTCATAATCCGTGGCATCTAACTTCCCAAAACGAATGTTATCTGCAATGGTACCTTTATACAACCAAGCATCTTGCAATACCATTCCAAATACAGATCGGACATCACTACGGTTCATTTTTTTCGTATCAATGCCATCAATTTTAATGGCGCCTTCTGTTACATCATAAAAACGCATCAGTAAGTTGATTAAGGTTGTTTTCCCAGCGCCAGTTGGTCCCACAATCGCAACCATTTGGCCCGCATCAACTTTAAAGTTCAAATTACGAATTAACGGTTTTTCTGGGTCATAACTAAAGCTGACATTTTCAAATTCAACAGAGCCTAAAATAGGTTCTGGCAAAGGAACATCTTGTTCGTTAAGTTCTTCTTCTGGCTCATCTAGGATTTCAAAAATCCGCATGGTCGAAGCTGAAGCGCTTTGTAAAGCTGCAGACAACTGCGTAATATTCCCCATTGGTTGGCTAATTTGCCAAATATATTGAATAAACGCTTGTAATTGCCCCACTACGATCACACCAGCAACCACATAGTAACTACCAAGGACAGCTACCCCGATATAGGTCCCATAAGCGGTCATCTGAACCAATGGCAACATTAATCCTGAGATAAAGGATGCTTTGAAACCAAAACCATTTAAACGATGATTAACTTGTTTAAAGCCTTCAAGGGTTTCTTTTTCCCGACCATATAGTTTTAAAACACTGAACCCAGTCATATTTTCTTGAACATAACCATTTAAGTCTCCTAAAGAATTTTGCATTCCTTGGAAATATTTCTGGGAGATTTTAACAATTGTTCTTGAAATAATCAGAGACAACGGAATCATAATTACTGAAAAAATCGCCATCAGCGGATTGATTAAGAACATCATCACTACCGCCATCACAATACCTAGGACTGCCGAAACAATATTAATAAAACTTTGTTGCATCGCATTGCTGACAGCATCCACATCGTTCGTCACCCGTGACAAAATATTTCCTTGTTGGTTCTTATCAAAATAAGAAACTGGCAAACGATTGATTTTTTCTTCAATATCGCGACGTAAATCGCGCATGGATTGTTGAACGACATTCGTCATTAAAAAGCCTGACAAAAATTGTGCCACACAATAACCTGTTCCCACAACTAAAATCCAAATTAAACATTGGATTACATAATCAAAATTAATGGATTCGCCAGCCGCAATATTACGGCTAATTTCTGTCGTTGGTAATCCAGTCAAATAAGGCAACGCTGCATTAAAGGCAACGGTTAATATTGTAAATAAAATAACTAAATAAAACGTCACTCGGTACGGTTTAATATAGCGACCGATTCGTTTCATAGAAGAAAAGGCGTGTTTCATGCTAATTCCTCCTCTGACAATTGAGAAGCCGCAATATCATAGTAAATTGGACAAGTCTCAAGTAATTCACGATGTGTGCCAATTCCGACCACGTCGCCTTCGTTTAAAACAACAATGCGGTCCGCATGCATAATTGTTCCAACACGTTGTGCCACAATTAAAACAGTAGATTCTGTTGTTTCTTTTTTCAGACGCGCTCGTAAATTTGCATCTGTTTGATAATCTAACGCAGAAAAACTATCATCAAATATATAAATTTCCGGATTGCGAATAATCGCCCGTGCGATAGCTAAACGTTGTTTTTGACCACCAGAAAAGTTCGTGCCACCTTCTGAAAGAGGTTCATCATAGCCTTGCGGTTTTTGTGAAACAAATTCTGTTGCTTGAGCAATGTCAATTGCTCGTTCCATTTCTTCTAACGTCGCATCTTCCTTACCGTAGCGAAGGTTATCAGCAATTGTACCAGTAAAAAGTAACGCTTTTTGTGGAATATAGCCAATCTTATTGCGTAATGCACTAAGTTTGTACTCTTTTACGTTCACTCCATCGATTAAAATTTCACCTTCTGATACATCATAAAACCGTGGAATCAATTGAATTAATGTTGATTTCCCACTACCTGTGCTCCCAATAAAGGCCACTGTTTCACCAGGTGACGCCTTAAAACTTACATTGCGGATGACTGGGCTTTCCGCATGTCCAGGATAGGCAAAGGTTACATTTTTAAACTCTAGATAGCCTTTAGTAGCTGTTTCTGTTACGCCTTCTTCTTCACGAATAGCTGGTTCCATGTCTAAGGCTTCTTGAATCCGCGAAGCCGAAACCGCAGCCCGAGGATACATCATAAAGACACTGGCAAATAACATAAACGAGAACAGCGCATGGAAAATATATTCAATAAAAGCTATTAAATTCCCAACTTCTAAATCCCCATGGCTGATTTGAACAGTCCCGCTCCAAATGATTAAGACCATTACAATATTAAATAAGAAAAAGAACCCTGGTTGGGCTGCTGCCATTAAACGAAACAGGCTTTTTGAACTTTTAGTGTAAGTTTCATTGACTTTATTAAAACGAGATTCTTCAAATTTTTCATTAACAAATGCGCGTATTACCCGCAATCCAGAAAGATTTTCTCTTAAAATCCCATTGATTCCATCTAAGTTCTTTTGTTGCTTTTTAGATAACGGTTCTGACAAACGAGCAATTCCGACAACTGCTAGCAGTAGAAAAGGCAAGGCACCTAAAACGTACATTCCTAACGACGGACTCGTCCGCATCACCATGTAAAGACTGGCAATAAACATCACTGGCGTCATAAAGCCAAGACGTAAAATATTTCCCATGAAGAGCATAATTTGGTATGCATCATTGGTAGTTCGCGTAATTAAGGAAGAAACCCCAATACTTTCATATTCACTGTGTGAGAAAGTTTGAATCTTTTCAAATAAATCATCACGAATATCACGAACAATGTTTGTTGTAATTCTGGCACCAAAGTACCCTAGCAAAATATTCATTGCGACACCAATAATCGTAATTACAACCATCCAAATCCCTTGCTGATAAATATAGTCCATATCTTTAGGAATAATTCCTTTGTCAATCATTCGTGCTAAAATGGTCGGCAAGCCTAATTCAATCAAAATAAAACCAAACACACAAATAAAATCAGCGAAAAGTAATTTCTTATAACGCATTGTGTAACGCCACATTAACTTCAATTAATCATCTCCTTCTTATCTTACTTTAAATTTTCTAGTACTCCCACTGTATCAAAAAGAAATCGGTAATACAAGCTGTCTGGCTAGAAAAAACAGCCTTTCGCTTTCTATCCTTTCTCTTTTAGATTTTCTAAAAAATAGATAATTTTAATGATTTACTTATACGATTAAAATTGCTACTTCCTTTTGATTGTGCCATAATTGGGAAAAACTGAAAGGACCCTTTGAATGAAAAAATTATTCTTCATTTTTCTCGGTTCCTGTACGTTTGCTTTAGGCACGTTAGGAATCTTTTTGCCGCTTTTACCCACCACTGGTTTTTATTTATTAACGGCCTTTTTTTGGATGCGTAGTTCAGATAAACTTTATAACAAATTTTTAGCTTCTTCTTATTATCAAAAATATATCCAAGAAGCCTTCTTTGAGAAAAAAATTACTCGTAGAGGTAAATGGAAACTATTTATTTCCATGTTTCTTTTATTTGCCATTCCGTGTTTAATTGTCCGAAATACGTTGATGACTACGACTTTAGCGATTGTTTATTTAGCCCACGTGATTGGCTTAAGTTGGTATTGGCGTCCTAAAAAAAGGCACTCGAACTTGATCAAGAATAAGGCGAAACAAGAAGTTTGTTTTTTTTAAAAGTCCAGTGAGTGTTTCTATACTTCCTTATCATTCTATGATAAAATAAGCTTAATTGTTGTTATTCACAACACACGGGACGGTTGAAAAAAGAACACATAAAATCAAATACCCAGAATGAAGCAAAGTCGAGGCTTCATTTCATCATTAACAGATGTTTTTGATGAGCATTCTTTTTTAGGTGATCAGCACCTCGTTTTGTTGTGTTTAATTTTCTGTCTTAAAATGAAAAAAACTATAAATTGCTACTATTAGTAGCTGAAGGAGAAATGAATCGATGATTTACAAAGTATACTATCAAGAAACAAAAATCAGAAACCCAAAAAGAGAAGACACAAAATCTCTTTACATGGAAGCCGATAGCGATGTAATCGTGCGCCAATTAGTTGAAGAAAATACCCCATACAATATTGAATACGTTCAATTATTAGACGAAAAACATCTTGCTTACGAGCAAGAACATGCGGACTTCACTCTAACGGAGTTTTAACATGAAAGTAAACATAAAAAATAACGAAACTGGCGTTTTTGCAATCGGTGGTTTAGGCGAAATTGGAAAAAACACATATGGGGTACAATTCCAAGATGAAATTATCATTATTGATGCTGGGATCAAATTCCCAGAAGATGATTTACTTGGGATTGACTACGTGATTCCAGATTATAGCTACATCGTTCAAAATTTGCATAAAGTCAAAGCACTCGTTATTACCCACGGTCATGAAGACCATATTGGTGGCGTTCCTTATCTTTTACGTCAAGCGAATATCCCAATCTATGCGGGACCACTAGCCTTGGCTTTAATTACCAACAAACTAGATGAACATGGTTTATTGCGAGAAGCGGAATTACACGAAATTAATGAAGATACGGTGATTCGTTTTAGAAAAACAGCGATTAGCTTTTTCCGGACGACTCACAGTATTCCTGATGCCTTGGGCGTTGTGGTTAAAACGCCTTCTGGTAACATTGTCGCAACAGGTGACTTTAAGTTTGACTTTACACCCGTTGGCGAGCCAGCCAACTTACACAGAATGGCAAAATTAGGTGAAGAAGGCGTTCTTTGTCTTCTTTCAGACAGTACCAATGCTGAAATACCCACCTTTACAAAATCCGAAAAAACAATTGGGACCTCTATTTTAAAAATCTTTGAAAAAATTGATGGTCGGATTATCTTTGCCAGTTTTGCTTCAAACATTTTCCGTTTACAACAAGCTGCTGATGCAGCCGTGAAAACCGGTCGCAAAATTGCTGTTTTTGGTCGTAGCATGGAAAATGCCATTGTCAATGGCGAACGCTTAGGCTACATCAAAGTGCCAAAAGGAACGTTTGTCGATGCGGCGGAACTGAATCAATTGCCAGCAAATGAAACAATGATTTTATGTACTGGCTCTCAAGGAGAACCTATGGCCGCGCTTAGTCGGATTGCTAACGGTACACATCGCCAAATTAGTATTCAACCAGGCGATACGGTTGTTTTCTCAAGTTCACCAATTCCTGGGAATACGACAAGCGTTAACCGTTTAATCAACTTATTATCTGAAGCCGGTGCAGAAGTTATCCACGGAAAAATCAATAATATCCATACTTCTGGTCACGGTGGACAAGAAGAGCAAAAATTAATGCTTCGTTTGATGAAGCCTAAATATTTCATGCCTGTTCATGGTGAATTTAGAATGTTAAAAATCCATGCTTCGCTCGCTCAAGATACAGGGGTTCCTGAAGAAAATTGCTTTATCATGGGCAACGGCGATGTCTTAGCTTTAACGGCTGATAGCGCACGTCCTGCTGGTCACTTCAACGCTAATGACGTGTACGTTGATGGAAATGGTGTCGGTGATATCGGGAATGTTGTTTTACGGGATCGTCGTATCTTATCTGAAGAAGGTTTAGTTTTAGCGGTAGCAACAGTTGATATTAAAAATAAAGAAATTATGGCTGGTCCAGACATTCTTTCCCGTGGTTTTGTCTACATGCGTGAGTCTGGTGATATGATTCATGAAGGCCAACGTCTTTTATTCAATGCTCTACGTGAAGCAATGAAAGATAAAAACTGTACCGAAGCAAAATTAGGCGAAGCCATGACGACCGCTTTACAGCCTTTCTTGTTTGAACAAACAGAACGTCATCCAATGATTCTGCCAATGATTATGACTGCCACAGTTAGTGATCAATAAAGCTCTCATTTAATAGAGAAGAAAAATGCTTGTCCATTTTTCTTCTCTATTTTTTCTAACAAAAAAACACCTAACGCATGTTAGGTGTTTTTGGATTATTTTTTATTAGTTTTTTTCTACGTTAACTGCTTGAGGGCCACGGTCTGAATCTTCAACATCAAAAGTCACTGCTTGACCTTCTTCTAAAGTTTTGAAACCATCACCTTGGATAGCTGAGAAGTGTACGAATACGTCGCTTCCGTCTTCGCGTGAGATAAACCCAAAACCTTTTTCTGCGTTAAACCATTTTACTGTTCCTTGTTCCATTCTTTTGTTCCTCCTCGTGCATTTGCACATAAATAGTCGTAACTTTGCTCGCTTCCAATAGAATATTTAAAAAAATTTAAAAAGTCTACATAATTCCAAACAAGATTACCCTTTCATTTTACACGTGATAAAATATTTTTGCAAGAATTGTCCTCATTCTGAAGCAAAAAAATTCTCTTCTCTCAAACTAATGTATCCGCTATCACCAACAATAATATGATCCAACAATTGAATCCCCATCATTTCGCCACATTCTTCCATTCGTTTGGTAAATTGGATATCTTGTGGAGACGGTGTCGGATTGCCAGATGGATGATATATTTTAGTGCAAACAAAAAAGCTCTACTTCCCGTAACTGAGAAGCAGAGCTTTTGCGTTTTTAATTATTCTATCCACTCATCATTGAAATATTCGTCCACAAATTCATCTATCGTTTCGCAGTGTTCTTGTTCTTCCTCGAATGGATTTTCTTCTATCACATATTCTTCACTCCATTTCGTGAAATTATGAATCTGGATATGTCTTATATCGTAAAAATCGATTTCTTGTTCACCAATCAGCACAACATCGAATTCTGCCATCCCACGGAAAACACCAAAAACATGTGGTTTTACACGATCATATTCATCTAATGAGTTCAGCTGAATTTCTAGTACCTTATTTTGTTTGATTGAACGATCCAAAAAATATTCTATTTGCTTTTGGGATTGTTGAGGCAGTCTATCAATATTGCGAGCATGATATTCATCAGTACTCTTTATTGCTTCAGTCAATTCGCCCAACGGAAACGCCGTTGGCCACTTTAATTCAAAAGGACGGTCAACATAATCATTGTAAGGTTTAAACTCTTTTTTAGTTCGTCTCACCATCTGATACACTCTCCTATCAGAAACATTATACGAACGTTTGTTCTATTTTTCAACAAAAAAATACCTATTTCTCATAAGAAAAAGAGGCAGATGTTTTACTATGGACCATACGGGACTCGAACCTGTGACCGAACGGTTATGAGCCGTTTGCTCTAACCAACTGAGCTAATGGTCCTGAAAACTTTACTTATTAAGTAATCTATAAATTAAATGAAATAAGCTCTAAAGTTAGAATTTTTGCTCTTTTTGATTTAGTAAATGTTGGGCGACTACTCTTTGATACGTAGAAAGTGACTGGTGCATAGACACAATCGTTTACTTCACGTAATCCAAGTGTTAATATTTTATTTTTATGCGGATGGCTAAAAGCTATGTCTAGTTTCATAGATGAACCAAACTTATCTGCTTCAGACACATATATCACTGAATCATTGTATCCCTCTAAAAATATTTCTAGAATAAATTCAAATAGCTCTACTCGATCTTTTATAGTACCAAAATTGCTGTGCCTTTGCAGATGTTTATATGTAATAACTTCATCATTCAATTTTTGACAAATTATTCTAGGTGAATCCTTATAAATTTTGTGTAAACCCAATAAATGTGGGAGTTGTAAGATGTCAAATTTTACATAAAAACAGTCCAGTTTAACAAATGGCGTTGTTATAACAGCCATTTTGCCATCAAGATTTGATAAAAATAAGTTGTATGTTTTCTGCAAATCTTTAGGCATTTTTACAACTCCTCTATAATTTTAGACATAAAAAAAAAGAGTGCAAATCATGGATACCGTCCCATGCTGACCAACGCTAGGTTAACCCACCTGCTGGGGAACGTGGGTGCACTCAATTCCCACTTTGCTTGTAAATAATGATCTAAAGCTAGACTAGAAAACGAGGTAATGATATCCTTTCCTCACACTTAATATAACATCTAAATGTATCGTATGCAATAAAAATATCTCATGAAATTATTTAAAATACAGCATAAAAACAAGTTTAAGAAGATTTTTTCACTTACAAACACGTAAATGTGCCTGATCATCAGCTGGTTGCCATATTGTTAATTTTAATTAAATAACAAAAAAAAGAGTCACCTTTGGGAAGGCGACTCAAAGAAAGTTATTCTTAGTATCCAGTTCCCCAGGTATTCGATGGATTTCCATCATTTGGGCCAACTGGAATATAAATGCGTGTTCCGTTTACATCAGAGCCACCTAAGAAAACATAGCCATCTGCTACACGAACTGAATCATACTTAAAAGTAGAACCTTTCGGCCATACTCCGTATACAGGCGCTAACAAGCTTGGCGCACCGTTGCGAAGAACGATACCTTCACTAACACCGATAGTAAAAGTTTTTGCTGGCGTTGGTTTACTATTTTCCCATAGCTCAGCAATATCACCATCGTTTGCATAACCTAATAATTTACCACTATTTTCGATACGATACAAGTTTTTACGGCCATTTAGTTTTTGTGTAATGGTTCCAACCTGTGTCCATAAAGTATTAGCATTGATATGTTGTTCAATTGGCGCATCTGGATTTTTGTAGATTGTTGTAAAGCGAACGTGCTGCCCAACTTTGTATTTAGGTTGATTGGGCTTACCAGGGTTCACAATAACTTCACTACCGTCTTCTGGAAGCCCAGTTTGTAAATCTTGTGCAAACTGTGCCTTGCTAATCCCCCAAGATGCCAAATAGCCGTAAGGATCTGTGTGATTTCCACCTAAATTGTTTGTCACCCACAAATGAGTTTTTATGCCGTAACCTGTCGGATCGTCTAAATCAAACGTCACATTAATTTGACGTGCTAAATCACGTAATAAGTTAACGTAAGCTGCATAGTCTTTCTTAAACATAGCTTTATTTGAAGTATTGGCTAATTCGACTTGTGCATGAGCATAAGGGTTTGCATCTCCTGCGCCCCAAGCTATACGACCGTTTTCCGCTACCTGAAGTACACGGCCCCCTCCACCTACAACATATTGCGTAAACGCTTCTTGTCGTTGCCAGTTGTTAAGCATGTTATTGGCTTCGTTTTCTACACCAGCGTCCATATTTGCAGTATCATGCGCAATGATGTATCGATTAACTGTTGATGGCCAACCTGCGTTAATATTTCCGCGGGTTTCTACTTGGTAAGCATCTACATTGATTGCGGGCATAAAAAATAGAGCGACTAGCGCTCCTGCTAAAATTTTCTTTTTCATCTATTTGTCTCCTTTTCTATCTGATAATCCAGGCGTTGTATGGTCTGTCACAATTCCTAAAATAGTTAATACAACAAACACTGCATTGATAACATCTAGCAATTGCTGATTAATCACATCAATTTGAAATTTATACCCAAAAGGGACTGCAACTACTTGAATCAGTAACAAAACTGCAGGAATAAGAGACAACCAGAATTGTTTGTTTTTTATTCTTGATTTCCAATCAATCATTTTTATTTCCTCCAATTCCTCGAAAGAGGGTTTTATTTTGTTCTTCCAATCGACTAATACGCACTTCATGGTTATTTAATCGGTCAACAGCCTGTTTTAGTTCTTTCATGCTATCTTCTAATTGAGAAAAGACATGATAGAATTTCATTAATGCGAAGATAATTCCGCCTAAAAATGTAATCAGCGCTAACCATTGTTCTAGTGTTAAGTTCATCCTGCACCTACTTTCTACTTACCATAAAACCGTCTAGCTTTCGCTAAACGGTTCCCCACAAATTTTTGTGTATTCTTCTTCGGTTAAACAATTCATATTCACGTAATCAACTAAATCCTGTTTTGTATAACAATTCCAATCATACAACTGTTTAATATTATCGAAACCTGGAAAAACATTCGTTTTCATCTTATTCCGCCCCTTTCGTAAGTTCAGCTACTTGTTTCATCAATTCACCAGTCATTCTTTGAGTTTGTTGAATAACTTGATTTTGCTGAGAAACTTGCTTCATTAGTTCAGCATTCTGTTTTTGTAAAAGTTCCAATTCCGTTGGTGGTGTTGGGGCAGGTTCTGGGACGTTGTCAGGATCGTAAATTAAACTCGTTCCATCCCATCGATAATTGAAGAAGTCAGAAAAATCTTCATTTACTTCAACTTCAATTGTTTTCGGTTGTTCTACTAGTGAATAACCTTGCAAAAACCCTTTTACATTATCAATCCATATTTTCATTTTACCCCTCCTAATATTCGAAAATTTTTGTCAAAATATACATTTTATTCCCCGATCCAGCAGCTGTACCGTCAGGTGCATTTAAATCATGACCAGTGATTTTTGCATCTTTTATATACAAATATTTTGTTTGAGGATTTTTGCCATTATACGCGTTTAAATTAAACACAGTTCCACCACTCCCGCTATTAGAGATGTGATTTTTTGGCACGTACTGGAATTGAAAAACTGCGTCATTGGCTTGTCCTGTTGAACTCATTTCCTGCCATTGCAAAATCCAACCATTTTGGCACTGCGACAGTGGCTTTGATGGTGTTGTGCCACTTCCGGAAGCTCCACCATACCACACACCGGTCCATAGCGGTGATCCTTGAATAATCTTTTGATATGATTTGTCGGCATCTGCTTTAGTTGGATAATTTTCTAATCCATCGACAGCTTCTACCACAGTTGCCATTGCTTTTGGCTCATTGTTTTCCATTAATTGAACAATATCCATTAAACTTCACCCACCTTTTCAAATGTGAAAACTGGCAATGCATCCAGTTTCGCTTTATCCGTTTTAGACATTAAACCGTCTTTTTCAGCAGTAGCATTACTTGGTATTGTTGGAATAACAGTAGTGTCAGGCAATGCTTTTACGTCAGCAGCATTCAATATAACTTCGCCTGTATGACCATTTACAGATGAAACAGTACCTGCTCCAGCATCACCAAGTTTTGCATCTACAAATTCATTTAATCCAACAACACCAGTTGTACTAGTTTGTACATCAATAGCTACGCCGTCTTTTTTAACTACATATAAATCAGGCATTTGATTCTTCATCTCCTTTTACTTTTTCAAATTCCACACTAGAACCACCTAGTTTACCTGCTTCATAATCTGCGATGATTTGTGTGATTTTTGAATATTCTTCTTGAGATATCATCACACCATCTTTAGGTAAATCTAAATCTGCACGTGTAATAATTACTGGGCCTGATCTTCCGTTAACAGATGAAACCATCGATTGCCCGCCCATTATTTCTGATAATCCAATGATTGCTGATACGTGTGTCATCGGAAAAAACTGACGTTTAACGCCTTTTTCATCTGTTTCCATCATTCTTTTTGATTCTATCATTTACTAACACCCTCAATTCTAAACGTGTTTTGTTTTTCATCATCAATTTTAGCAATAATCAATGCGCCATCTTTCATCGGACGGTTAACACTACCGATTACTTTCACTTGATGATTGGTTGAAAATGAATCATCTTGAAGAATTTCCAGTGTACTTACATTGCCATGTTTTAATGTAAATAAGCGTTCCTCTAATCTCTGATACAAATAATCCATATCAGCCAATAAACGCTCTGAAAGTGAATTGTGGCGCACTCCTTGTATGTCTACACGTGCATCCATTAATTCGGCTAACATTGTGCCGCCTGGATCAACAGTTTTTAAAATATCTTTGATCGACTCGAACCACATTAGATAATCTGATTCTTGGCCGTTTCGCCAAGCCTCAAATGTATCTTGTTGATTTTTACGCCATTCCTCAAACTCTTCTTTTCTAGCGTTCATCCATGCTGTGAAGTCGCCTTTGTTTTCGTTGATAAAAGCGGTCATGTCTGCGATTAAATCTTCAATGGACTGCCAATAAGAACCCATTTCACCTTCTGTTTTAGAAACAGCATTCACAACAAAGTAAGAAAAGTTCTGCGTTGAGCCAATTAGATTGTCGCCTTTATGAATACTGAAGTATGCTTCCTGTCTGTGCAATGACTGCATAGAGTATTCATCAAAGGTATACTGGATAATCCCTTTTTTGGCATTCACAATTTTTGCTGCTCGTTGAATCGGATACTCTTTATCAATAACTGATTCAAAAAATACTTCGCAACCTGTTAAATCAAGTGGCAAAGCATTTTCAACTAATATAGCTTCTAAAACTTCGGTATTTCGGTTCCCTTGCCGTACATTTTGTATGCCAATGTAATTGTATGGCTCCGTAGTGCTTAGTGTCGCTTGCCATTTAACCATTTATTTGCTCCTTTCTAAAAATTAATAACATCACGCGGATTTATTCGCTGCCACTGGGCGCCTTTCCATACTTCAAAGTGAAGATGAACGCCAGAAGCTAATCCAGTTGCTCCCATGATTCCCACACGTGAATTAGTTGTTACTTTGTCGCCTACTGACAAATCAACAGAATCTAAGTGACCATAATAGGTCCAGTAGCCATCATCGTGCTTAATTACTACATAATTTCCCCCTGTTCCGTCATAAGTAACAGTTTCAACTGTGCCGCTACGTGCCACGTAAACAGGTGGCATACTTCCAGCAGGCATCGATGCAATATCAATACCACCATGAATCACATTTGTTCCCCAGCCAATCTCATCCCATTCTTGAGTGATAGTGTAACTAGAACGTACAGGATTAACCCACTTGTTAGTTCCTGGTTTTAAATTGTGTAGCAAATCATACCAATATTGAGCTAATGGAATACGTTCAGGATGTGTGACCGCTGGGCGTTCAAAGTTCGCTTCAAATGCCATCGTTGTCGTGCCAATATCTGTTAGTGCTTTGAACTCTGCAACGGAATATGGATAAGCCGCGGAAGGAATATATTGGCCATTATGCATATGCCAATCAAGCAACTTCAACTGTGTGGTAATATTTCGATAGTCTCCACTGATACCAGCTTGAGCCAATAATCGTTGCACATAAGCACGGCCGCTTTCACCAGCGATTGGCGACGTCCATTGAACTAGACCATAACCAGGACCTCCGCCGCCTTCATCGATATCGGGCATAATTCCAGATTCTTGATCCATGTTCCCTAAAATCCCAGCGGCTGCTTGTTCGCTGTATCCTTTTGATTTTAAGAACTGCCAAACTGCCCAAGCGTTTTTCTCTTTTTCGGTTGTTAGTTCTGGTGGAACGTCACCATCGTTACCACCTGATCCATCGCCAGGAATAACTTCCTTACCGCCGACATATAACTTATCAAATTTAGCGATAGTTCCTGTTAAAATACCGCTAATATCCATTTCACTTTTGAGTGTAGTTTTTCCAGAAATACTGAACTTACCTTCATGCGACCAACTAGCATAACTATTCACTTTCTTATTATCTGGATGAACATCTGCTGGTATTTGAATAATTGGGACTGATTGTACATCATTATTTTTGCTAATCGTATTGATTGAAAAAATGTAACCAGGTTTTTGTCTAACAGCGAATCCATTTGCCTTTTTTCCACTTCCATCATACGTTGCCTTAATGTCACCGAACAATTCGCCATGAACATCATTTAGTCCAGTGCTTACTCTCTTTCTCTCGAAAGAAACTTTGCCGCCTTCCATAACAACTTGGAAATCTTTATCATCTAATGTTTTTAGAGCCACACCCTGTACTAAGATTCCTGTTAAAATACCTGCAGTAATAAAATTTGCAACAATTGAGCCATCTTGAGTAATAGCTGTTTCAAACGGGCCATTTACTCCGTTGTTCGAATATCCGAGACCTCCTAGATTCCAACGCCATACTTTTTTTGCATCATTTGCATTTGGTCTGTCCATGATTAAAATTTCTTCTGGTGCATCTTTAGGACGAAAACGAACATAGCCACCTTTTGTTCCTGTTATCCACTGGGTAGCATTCACTATTGCATTTTGCAAATCTTCGCTTTTAACTTCCAGTTTTTTAGTTATTTGATTAACTGCGGTATTTACTGAATCTGTGTAAGATTTTATTTCGTTTCCTAACACGATATTTTTATACTTACCTAAAGTAGGAAGCCACGTACATTCTGTTACTCGTTCTTTAACCCCAGTTATACCGTTATATTCAATATCACAATAAACAGTATCTCCGAAATTCAACTTCATCATCTTGCCGTAAAGTTTTTGGTACTCAATCGTATTTTCCAAAGTAACCATATTAATTTCATGAGTGACTTTTGGTTCATGTATTCGCTCTTTATCAAAGAGTGATTGACCCCACTTCTTCAATTCCTCTATAGTTTTACATTCACTATTTGTTCTACTGGTAATACGTCTATTTTCATCGTTTACTCCCTTTGTTTCCAAAAAGGCAAATGTTACTGGCTCTTGATCTTCGTTATAGTTAACATCATCAGGTGTCCCGCCAATTAAATAGAGACTGTTGAAAACATTTAAGTCATCAACAGTCTCTTTTATTGATTCTAAATTAACACCTAAGTCTATCCTAAAACCGTTATCCTCACCAATTCTATCTTTTAACATTAGTCTGTAATTATCCATATCTAACTCGCCAGAAGTAACTCCAGTTAGATTCTCATTGCCGTTATTTTGCCCAATAATTGCAGATATTGGATTTACTTCTTTTGCAGTAAACTGATGCCGCGTATTGATATTACTTTCATAGATAAATGGTTGTTTAAACGCTAAATTGGATTTTAGATTTTCCATAATCTGCTTACCAGTGCCGTTTGCCGTATATGCCATTTGGATAAAATTTCGGTTGGCTTCATAACCAATGTGTAGAGCCTTAATAGAAATAGAATGTAGATTCTTATCAACTGATTTGATTCTAAAATATTGCCATGATCCGTCCGATACCATCGCTTTCAAATAATATCCTTTTTTTATTTGGTTATTATTTTTCCCTACTAACGAATAATTTCCGTAAAACGAATATTCGCTATTTAATGAACGAGTAATTTCTGGAGCATCTGCCCAATCTAAAAGAGAAACCCCATTTTCGGATAAGTCAATTGGCACTTTTTCATAAATATAAATTGGATTGATCAAAAAAATACACTCCTTATCTTCATTCTTATACTAGCGATATTTCCTGTTATCATTATTTTATTTTTACCTGGTAGCATTTTTATCCAACTGCCTTTCGTTCGCTGAATACGTCCATCTTGCGTACAAACAGCCATCTCGTTGTCTAATGACAGCAAACCAGCATTTGTATCTAATATGGTTAACGTGTTCTTACCACAATTAATTTCAATATCGCCACCATTGGAATGGATTTCAATTAACGGTTGAGAAACCTCATCGCCATGGTTTATTACAGTATTTTCACCCTTATTTAGATTTATGAAAGGTTCGTTTACTTTTCTTTTTAGAGGTTCGCAACGAAAGGTTATTTCAAATGAATAAAAAGTTCCCCATTCGTTGACATATTCAACTTCATTGTTAATATTACATACTGCATTAACATACACATTCACATTGTTATGAGTGATTAATTCAGATTGTCCACTAAGCCATCGTTTCACTTCTGGCAAACGTTCATAACTAACGCTGACATCTTTAATTTTTAAATCAAATGGTTCATAATCACCAAACCATTCGTTCAGCACTCTGTTACTGCCAATAACAGTGATTTCGTTATATCTTGGTTTAGCGACAATTTCAGGTAATTCAGACTCAATAATTAAGCCGTAATCTAAAAGAGCATTTGCTCCTTTCCATACAAAATTAGGCGTATATCTATCCATTTTTACACATCTCCTGTCGCTAAATTATTCCAGACATTCGCTTGAAACATTTTTCTGTTTAAACGGTTGATTTCACTTGGATTATTTGCATCCACTTGACCGATTGTCACATAGTTATTAACAGTAGAACTGCCTTTCAAAGCACCACTAATACCTTTTGATTTTTCATCTTGTGAAAGTGGCGTGACTGTAGTCTTGCCATTTTTTGCTGTTAATAATTCAGGGCCAGCTTCACCAACGATTGCTTGTCCATTAATCATATGACCGCCTTCAGCAAGATATGGAATTTTCGCAATGCTAAATCCTTTGCCACCAACGCCAGGTACCCATTTTGGTATTTTGATATTGTTTAAACCACCTAAAAAACCATTAATTAGAGTAATCATAGCGTTAATTGGTGCTTTGGCTACTGCAGTAATTCCTTCAAAAATACCGCCGAAAATATCAACAATACCTTGCCACGCTCTTGACCAATCACCTGTAAACACTCCTGTAACGAAATCTATGATGCCGCCAAAAATTCTTGTAATCGCGTTGACGTAATCACTAATGATTTTTACAGCACCATCCATAGCGCCGCCAATAAATCCTGTGATGAAATCAAAAGTAGACTTTGTTGTATCTGCTAAAACTTTAAACACACCAACTACTATGTCTTTGATCACATTAAATGACATATTGATAAAATCTCTAAACCAGCCTACTTTGTTGTAAGCAATCACAATCCCAGCAACAAAAGCAGCTAATGCAGCAATCACAATTCCAATAGGTGAAGCAATAAAGGCAATAACTGGAATCAAACTACTAATGGAACTAGCAAGTGTTCCTAAAACCACCAAGACTGGTCCAATAGCAGCGACTACACCTGCAATGGTAATGATTGTTTGCTTTTGATTGTCGGTCAGTCCACTAAACCACGTTGAAACCTTTTGAATCGTATTACTTGCTGCTTCAAAAGCAGGAAGAAGCGCTATTTGTACTTGCTCACCAAGTTCCCCCATTGCAATTTTAAATTGATTCTGTGCAATTTTCGCTTGGTCGATTGGATCGAGAATATCGTTAAATGTTTGATCTACAGTGCCAGCTGCATTTTTAGCTGAGTCTGCTAATCCATCCATTGACAATGCACCACTATCAATTGCTTCTACCATTTTTGATGCAGCTTTAGTTCCGAATACTTCGCTTGCAATAGTAAGTTTTTCTTGTTCAGTTGTTGCACCTTTAATAGATTCAATTGTCCCGCTTAATCCATCCTGCATAGTTTTGTTATCCTTTGCATAGACGACACTAGCTTTCGCTAAATACCCAAGCGTTCCTGCAGAATCTATACCAGCTTTTTCCATTTGACCTATTAATGTAGTTGATTCAGAAAAACCAAGTCCCATCGCTTTGAGTTGGGGTGCTCCTTTATTTACTGCATCAAATAACTGGTCTACCCCTACTCCAGTATCTTGGCTAGTTTTAGATACTGAATCCAAAATCATTGGCAAGTCCTCAATAGATAGCCTAAAAAGGTCCATTGATTTTTTGGCATTGATAGTTGATTGAGAAACATCTGATCCATTAATTTCTGAAAACTTAAGCATTCGTCCTGTGGTATCTTCTAATTGCTTATCCATTAAGCCAAATTGTGTATTCACTTCACCAATCCCAGTTGATATATTTTCCATATCTGTTGGAATTTGGCCAGCTACTGTTTTAAAGCTGTCTTGCAATGATTCTAGTTGCTCTCCTGTAGCACCAGTGGCAGTTGTGATACTGTCCAAACTGTCATCTAATTCTTTAAATGCAGCAATAGAAGCGGCGCCAATTCCCATGATCGGTGCTGTTAAACCAACAGTCATCTTCTTACCGACAGATTTCATTTTGTCCCCAGCTTTTTCAATTTTAGCTAACTTCTCGGCAGTCTTAACAGACAAGTCACCTTGTTCTTTCAAGGCTTCGTTGGTACTTTCTAATGCAGATCGTAATTTATTTTCACCTGTTTCTGATTCCAACAAGCGTTTGTAAAGCTTTTGTGATTGCTCTGAATACTCCCCAGTTTCTTTAACTGATTTTTCGTATTCCTCGCGCAATAATTTGGTTCTTTGTTCGGCTAAAGATAATTGCTTTTCAAGCTTTTTCTTAGTTGCCGTTAATTTTTCTGTTTGTGTTGCATCTTTATCCATAGCGGATACCTGGTTTTTGTACTCGGTAGCCGCTAAGTTCATTTCTTTGTTGATATCTTTGATTGTTCGAGAATAATTGACTTCTCCGTTTGTCTTAAAATTTAAGACAACATCAGATTCTTTCTTTGACACGTTAGCGCTCCTTTCCTACCACCAAGGACTTTTATCCATAGTCACACTTGCAGGTGGTTCAAACTCCGTATTACTCGTTAACCACTGTATGTATGACTTAAGCCACAAGTTCGGTGTTGATTTCAAAAAGAAACCCTCACTCCATCCCAAAAGAGTAAGGGCGACGTATAAGTAAAAAGCCCAGGGCGTTCCTACTTCCGTTTGTGTTTTTTCTTTTTGTTTTTCTTTTGTTGCGGAGTTTGATAATCTTGTGGCTTCTTGGATTTTTTTACATCATCAACTTGAAAATTCTGTTCTGTAAATACCTCCATGCAGGCACCGTATACTTCAACAATTGTAGAATTCATTCCTAAGAATTTAAAAATTGTTTCTGGTGTTTCGTCTAATCCGCCAGTTTTTAACATGCCGTAAATTAAAGCACGCATGATCTTTAAATCTGAAGCAGATAAATCTTTTGAAGAGATACGTCCACCGCTCTTGTTTAGCATTGCATTCATATCTTCTTCAAATTTTGAATAGTCGTCATCATAAATATCCGCAATATGCTCCATGGTTTCCATGGTTAACAAGATTGGGAACTGATGACCTTTAATTGTGACAGTTGGTGTGTCTGAAACGACAATCCCATAATCAGCTAACTTTGCCATTATTCACCGCCACCCCCAGGTGTTGATGGAGTTACTAATTTTTTCCATTGTTCTTCATCGTAAATAGGTTGTGCAATGAATTTTTCAAAGTCACCTGGTTTTGCACTTAATCGGTTAGAATCGAAACTTGCATACATAACGTTGTTATACTTCAAACCGTTAGCAACAAAATTAGCAGTTACATCGTCAATTTTTGTGTCATCTTCTGCAGTTGCATATTCTTCATCAATGACATTGGATAATTGTGTTTTTGGATACCAAACTGCTTTTTTTCCTCCGCCTTCAATATTTCCAATGAATCCAAATGCGAAGTAAGGAAATTCACGAGCCGTATTTTTTCCAAATGTTACTCCTGCTTCTGCAAGCAAACCTTTTATCTCGTCCATTACTTCGATAGGAATCCCCACGTGATCTAATCCAATCTCATGTTCTGTCTCGCGACTTACACGGCGAAACATTTTACTTGATGCCCATTTAACTAGCGCTGAGCCATTTCCTTTAATGGCAAGTTTTGTTGCAATAGCCAGTCTTATTACTTCACTATAAGTTGGTGCCACCCCAACTTCATCAGGCGTTGCCATCATGGCAATTAAGATGTCATCTAATCCTTCAAAATAATACACATCTTGTTTTCCCAAATTACTCATCCTTCCCATAAATCTAATATTTGTTGTGTCATGATTTTTTCAATCTGATCTTTATTTTGTTCAAACGTACCACTAGCAAAATGCTGGGCTTTTTGGTTAACAGAACCGTTTTCAGCAAACCGCCAATAATATGCAGTTTCTTCAAAAACCACTTGAACTCTATCCTCTTCTATAACGACTTTTACTTGATCAGCCATATGCTTTTTCTTTAATAGCGATCTAGGTATTTGAGGTAGTAACTGCTCTACAAAAAAACTCGCAGCATCTGTTAATGATTCTAAAGACAATTTTGTAGGATCTACCTGTGCAAGAGTTCCCAAATAGTCTGCCATATCTGCAAATCCATTATTATTGGCCATCTTCTATACACCTCACATACGTATAAAAATTCGTCACTGTATCATCGTTTTCATCACCCTGAATACCTACAAAATCAGCATAAGGAATACCAGCGTTTTCCAACGCATTTTCTAAATCCGTCAAATCTTTTTCTGTACCTGTTGTATAGAAAGAAATTTGATAATATGGCAATCGCCTATGAACTTTAGAGGAAGCCATCTTTTTACCTTTACTAACATTGGAATACACGATATATGGATAGTCCGTTCCTTTTTCCGCTTTGTCACGTGTCACAGGTACACCTACTGTTTTTAGCGTTGCCCTTAATTTCTCAAAACTAATCGACATAAGCCAAACTCAACTCCATTTCTCGTTTATCCATATTTGTATAAATACGAGTGATTTTATAAGTCACAGAATCGATTCTAACGGCACTAAACTTTTCAGTGATGGATTTATCCAATCTCACTATAATTCGTCTAACAACGTCCGTTTTCGCTTGCTGTGAAAGATATTTTTCTTGTGCGGTCACACCAATATCTTCGTAGAACAGATTTCTTTTCGATTTATAAACTGTAACTGGCCTATCGTTTAAATCAAGCGCTACTTCAATATTCAACAATTCAGCTTTCCAACGAAGATTATTGGTTTGTCTCTTCGGCATGTTGAATCACTCCTTGAATAATAAATGGTGTGATTGCATTTATTGCCTTATCTAATTCATCTTCTGAAATACGATACTCATAGGCAATTCCTGCAACCATTAAAATCAAGTATTCTTCTTGCCCACCAGTTGCAGTTTTTACATAATTTTTTGCCATATCTAAATAAAAAGAGAGCATAGAAGCATCCATGCCCTCTTCAAAATGAATATGTGCTTTAAATTTTTCTTCTAAAGATAATGTTTCAGCTTCGTTATTCACATTAACCACCTACTGGTTTTGTAATTTCATAACGATAAACAGCTGGCTCGAATGGTGAGTAAACTAATTGGCCATCTAACAAGTTGTAAATTTGGAAACCAACTTGATTTTTTCCAGAGAATTTTTCAACCAATTTTTGAATTTCTAACGCTCCAATAACTTCTTGAATTTTGAAAGCAGAAAAATCACCAAAATATAATACTGGTGTATCTGGTTCACCTTTTTTATCTGCTGCATCGGTCCAATCAACTGGATAACCAACTAATTGATAACCAATACCGCCTTCTGCTTGCGTGAATGGTCGTAACAATGGGAATCCATCATCTGTTTTCATTTTTTCAATAGCAGTTAAAGCTGCACGATTAATAATAAAACGACCTTTTTTCATTACTTCTGTTACTGGTGTATTTTTAAATTCAATCAATGCATCATATAATTTTTGACCAGCACCTGCAGCTGTTAAATCTACAGGTTTTTTAAATGCAACAGCTTTTTTAGCTAAAGCTCCTGGGTTTTCATTTCCTGCATCGTCGCCATTAAACATATAATTAATTTCTTTACGAACATATGCTTTTTTCAATTCTTCTACAACAATATCTTCTACTGGCACACCAGACATTTTTAATAGCTTTTTAGTTACAGTTGCCAATGCATCGAATTCTGATGGATCAAGTAAAATTTCATCAAATTCAATTGCAGTTTCTACAATGTCAGTTTTACGTTCTTTTTTATTTACATTAGCATCTGCTTTTTTAACAAGAATTGGATATTTCACATCACCAGCAGTACGCTTGACTGTTCCGTACTTACGTAATAAATTTTCTTCTTGTGCGTAGGTGATTACTTCGGATGCAATAACTTCTGGTACAGTTACTGAACCATTACCTGCTTCAATACCTAATGAACGTGCTTCTTGCTCTGTAATATTTCCAACAACAAAATTTGCAAATGCTTTACGAATTTCTTTCTCACGTTTTTCTTTAGACAAAGTATTTCGCGCTTGCATACCATTACGGATAGAACCAAGCAATCCATCTCGTTGTTCTTGGCTAATCATTCCTGAACGATTTTCTTCTTCAACTTCAGTAGAACGGCCTTCACCATCTGTATCTGTTGCTGCAACTACTGTTGTATCACTATTTTCTGAATCATTATTTTCATCACTTGGTTCTTCATCAGTTGATACTTCATCTAGCTCTTCTTTAATACCTTTTAATTCATCAATTAAACCATCAATTTCTTCATTAATTGAATCCAAATCAGCTTCACGTACTTCTCCAGATTCAATTTGACCTTTTAAATCACTTAATCGTTGCTCGTGGCGAGCTTGTAATTGACGTAATAATTTTTTATTCATGTTTTTTCCTCCTACGCTTCAAGCGCTGTTTTGATTTTTTTAATTAAATTTTTTCTAGTTTTAATATCTTGCTTCATTTCTTGTTTGTTTCTTGATAACGCTGCTTCTGTATCTTCGTAAGCAGGTAACGAAACAATAGAAACTTCATATAATTCGACTTCATTTATGGTTCTTAGTACTGGTTCGGAATTATAATCCCAAGTTTCTTCCGTAGGATAAAACCCAAAACTACACTGGTTGATGTCGCCGCGTGTCATCGATTGAATCAAATCATTTGCGATTGTTGTGTTTGGCAACTCAACTTCAAATCGTAGTCCCTTCTCATCTTCTTCAAGTTTCAAAGTTCCGCTTTTTGTACGCCCTAGTACTTTGCCCCAATCATGATCAAATAAACAACGTACGTCGGAATTTGCTAAAGCACGGCTAAAGGCACCTGGCTTAATCACTTCATTCAGCCCATCCCATAACTCTGTCGGGCTATTAAATACGGCTGCATAGCCAGTAACAATCTGTGTTTGACTATCTTCTTCACTTCTTGTGGTGAGGTTAGTGATGTCAAATGTCCGAATTTCCTGTTTCTTCATTCTTATCACCTCCCTTCAAGTCGTGCTCTGTTGTCAACGAGTTATCTGTAGCATTCTTCTTGCCAATTTCTGTTAGATCATTTGAAATATATACAGCTTGTGTTGCTGCAGTATTTTGTTTAGGAAAACCAAGCATTTCTGCTACATTGTCAGGACTTGTAATACCAGTTCGCACAATGTTATATCCGATATTTGTCTTGGTAGAATACGGTACAAAATCTAAAATATTAATTTTCCATTCCACTCGATAGCCAGAATTAGGCGTAAAAAAAAGAGCTGAGTAATGCTCGCTCTTGTTCTTTAGTATTGGTTTAATTGCTTTATTGTGAAGATACATCATCGCTTTTTCAATATCTGATTTCATCAATGATTGATACGTATTTACATCTATTCCTAAAAATTTCCCTAAGTCTTTTTTATAAACACCTAAGTAATTAAGAATAGCGGAATCATCCACAGGACTTTTTAAAGTATCAATAGAATAACCTTTTCCAAGCGGAATCATTTTAACTGAATGATTACTATCGTCCTGAACGCCTTCCAACTGATCTAAAATAGCTTTTACAATTTTTTGTTGGGCGCTGTTATTCGGATTAATGTGAGCATCCAGCTTTAATAAGAAAGCAAGTAAACCGCCTTTAGTATATTTATCTGTCAAAACTTTTTCAGCGCTTAGAACGCCTTCTAGTGTGCTTTTTGCAAGATCGATAATTCCAGCACCTTTTAAGGAATCAACACCAATATTTTTTATATGACGAATCATGTTTCTTGGTATTGGCTGTCCATTCATTGAAAATTTTTCAATTAAACGATCATCAATGGTTGTTTGTACGCCGTAACCTAAATGAAGTTGATCGTTATCAGTAATTGGAAAAGCTTCCCCGTTAATTAGCAATGTGTTTGTTTCTAGTTTTGCAAATTCAAAACCAGTTAGATAATTGTTCGGTTTTTTTAATATATTTAACAAGAAATGATTTTTTACTTCTTCGCCATCAGGACCAATCACTACTGGTTCAGCTAACGCAACTTGATTTGAAATATCTTGTACCAACTCATACACATCGGACGATTCCATAATTGATGAATCATTAACATAACGTTGCGAATATCTTGTTGAGTTTCCATAAATATCTTCAATCCATCCACGTTTTTCTAAAAATCCATATACTGCATTTGAAAATCTATCTCTTAACTTCAATTTCTCACCGCCTTTCTATTATCGATAGATAGAATCTAAATAATTGTCCATGTCGTCCTCATTCACATCAATCATTTGATCCATTGTTTCTTTATGCGCACAAAGAAAGGCCACAAATCCATCGATCTTTCTCTTTGACTGGTTTTTACTTGGCACTTTACGTCCTTGAAAATCCATTTTGACAACCACATTTAAAGCGCAATACAAAAATAAAGGATTATCAAACATAATCCTTTGCTCATAAAATAATCGTTCGGTATCTTCAAGTGGTGAATTCAATACTCTTGCGTACTGGTCAACTTGTATACATTCCAAGCCTAAGTTTTCCAATTTTTCAACTAGTCGGTCACTCATCGCTGGATCATAATTGACTTGTTGAACATCATAAAAATCCATGCAATCTTCAATAAAATGAAATATTTGTTCCTGATCAATTAACTTACCGTCACAGAATTCAACAAATCCTTGTTCTGCTAATTCAGAATACGGCACATTATCTTCCTTTTCTCGAAAATCAATATTTTCACTAGGAATAAAATATAATTGTTTTACTTTGAGTATCGCTTTTCCTTCGGCATCCCATGTAGGAAAATTTAATGATACACAAGTTAAATCTCGGCTTTTAGATAAGTCCAAACCAATCCAACATGGCTCACCGCTTAAATTTCCTAATTCATTTGTAGAAACCAAACAAGGTTCCACTTGATCTTGTTCAAAGAAATTATCCGCACCATTAACAAACACATCTAAATGCTTCGTTAAAAATTCAGCTTTCGAGTGAGCGGAACGTTGCGCAGTTTTAAATGCTGATTCTAAAGCAGACAAATCAACAGATATTCCCCAGTTAGGATTGCACATTTCCCAAACTTTTTTATCTGTCCAATCATAATTTTTATTTGGCTCATAAATTAAAACAAAGTTTGAATCATTGTCATCACGCTTTAAGACCTCTTTTGCTTCTTTATAGACGCGAATACCAACTGAACTACTTCCCTTACCAGCTGTTGAAATATTAAACATTAACGGTTGCGGTAATGAAATTTGTGCTGACTTAAAGTTGTCGTACTGTTCCATTTTTTCTTGTTTATGCAACTCATCGTTTAAAACAAAATATGGATTGGAACCCTCTATGTTGTCAATATTTTTGGTTTGAACAATGAACTTGTTTGTATAAGCCATTTCTTCATGTAAATAGTCATACGTAATACTTGAAACGGTTCCTTTTGGACCTTTAAATATTTTAGTTCCATCTAATAACACAGGATTATTTAGAATAGTAGCAGCAAACGGCTTAGCAGCATATTGCGCTTGGGCAAAATCGGAAGCACATGCATAGCAATCGACAGATAATGCACCTTCGCCATACATCGCATATCCCAACGCACCTACGGCTATTAATGTTTTCCCGTTTTTCTTTGGTATTTGTACATATGCTTCCCGAGTGACACGAACGACTTGGCCCTTTTCGTTTTCCTTTACCCAACCATAAATCCAAGAATAAATGAATTTTTCCCACGACTCTAAAAGAAATGGTTTGCCGACCATGTCGCCTTTCGTGTGAACAATAAAGGATTCTACCCAGTCCATCATTTCATTTGCACGATCAACATCAAACCAAATATCTTTTCGTTTTTTCCATCGATACCAACGATCTATTGCTAAACGAACTGTTTTTGGATATTTCTTAGGATGCTTTCTAACTTCTTTCGCAAATAAATCGGCATAATTTACACCAGGTTCAATCATGTTTCATTACCTGCCTTTTTACGCCATTTATTTCGATGTTTAGCCAATTCATCAACAGGTTTTTCTTCTGGTCGTTTTATTTCTTCACCTGCTCTGGCTGTTGAACCACCAGTAATTTGTCTACCTGCTTTAGATTTATTTGTTAATCCTAATAAATCTAAAGCTTTCATCTTTTTATCGGCCCAAACTTCGACTTGTTGCGCCAATGGATGTTTACTGTTGTTGGTTGCACCAGCTTTATTTGTTGTTTTTTGTGTTTCAGGAAAACCTTTTTCTTTCCACAACATGTATTTGTATTGATAAACTTCAAAAATATCCAAGTATGACTCAATCAATGGATCAAGAGTAATAGTGTATAAATCAGACTTGCGCATAATTTCTAAAATCCGTGCTTTTTCATGATTAACTTTTTCATCAATAATCGCTTTACGTTGCGCTTTAGTGGTCATTTTTTATACACCCCCTTTTTATTTTTGAAATTTTGACCTAACGATACGCGTGACTCCCTCTACCCTATCTCCCAGAGAAAAATTTGAATTCAATTTGATAGGGGGGCTTCATTTAAAAATAAGACGGAAAAACTTTTTTCTCATCTGATTCATTTTCTTCAATCACATGGCATTTTGGACACAACAAACGAATATTGTTTGGATCAAGCTTGAGCATTTCGTTCTTCTTGATTGGTATCACATGATGCCGATGCGCTTGCCTTCCGAATACAAAGCGGCCACATCTTTGACAGCAACCGCCTTCTCTTTCATAAACAAAATCAGCAACATCTTGCCATGCTTTTGTTCGATAAAACGATTTGTTCTTATGGTGATAAACATTGCCTTGCTTCTTCTTTTTTCTCGAACTTCTAGCATGTTCAGAACAATAGGCACCTCTTTCTGTTGTGTTAGAACAGCCTTCAAACTGGCAATAGCGCATTATTCAGATTCTTTAATAATATTGAGAATCTCAGCTTTTACACGAACAGCACTTGGAATTTCAATATCATTTCGTTTCGCATATTCACGTAATTCTTTTACAGACATCTTATCGAAAGACAATTCATCATTATTAGTACCTGCATCACCAGCCATATCCATTTCTGTATGACCATCGCTATCGATTGGTTCGTCATTTGACTGTTCATACTTAATTCCATCAGTATCAACCGTTACATTCCCTACAGTAATTGGTAATCCACCAACATGTAAATCAGCTTCTTTACTTAGCATTGATTCAGGATTTTCAGTAACTTCAAAATCAGTTTCTTGACCTTTAGGTACAAACACATTTCTTTTTTCTTCAGTATCCCAGTACTCTTTACCAGATGCTGAACTTCTAATTAATACACGCATTGTCTTACTTATCCCCTTTCAAAATGAAAACTCTACTACACTTAATACAAAAAGGACTGCATATAAATGCAACCCTCGTGAAAGGTAGTAGCGCCAATTTGTTTGTCCGAACATTTATTGACGATCTATTTTATTTAAGCAGCTTATGCCACTTACTGGAACAATAGGATTCGAACCTATACCAACGGTTTTGGAGACCGCTGCTCTACCGATTAAGCTATGCTCCATTAACTCTCGCAAACCTGTAGAAAAAAGAGAGAGGAAATTCACCTCACTTCTTTAGTTTTATAATTGGTGGTTTGCGAGAGAATCTAAATGAGATCACAAGTGACTAAACGAAGAAAGTAGATTTTTTTTACTTCCTTGTAATCTCAAATCAAAAAAATAAGTAGGCAATCGTTCCGTTAATGTATTTGTGTAAGTGTGTCGCATTTCTTATTTTTTTGACACTATCATAATAACTCGTTTAGAAGGTATATGAAGTGTAGATAAAGTGTATAAAAGAGGTATAAAAAGTGTAATAAATGGCTACTTAAAAGCAACCAGTTCTAGTGCTGAAGCAAATTGAACAATGATCATATTAGATTCTTGTTTCACTGATTCTTCACTGATACAGTTTCGTTGTGCTGCTAGATAGATTGGATTGCCGTTGATATAACGGTCATAGAAAATTCTTTTTCTTCGCTCAGTAACATCTGGTTTGTGCGGATGCTGAATCGCAGAATAACCTCTAACGAAAAGCTTATGCAAATAATCAAACTCTTCTTGAGCTTCTTCTTTCTGGATTAACATTTGCTCGGCTTCGAAAACGTTATTGGCCGTTGATGGTGGAACCAAAGAGAATGAAGCTGTTACTTTTGGTTCCCTCGGCTGGCCAACACGACATCTAGCAGCAAGGTACGCAGACAGGAACACACTGACGTTATGTTTAGTTTGTTCCATGTCTACATCCTTTGCATCTGGTGTTTCATATTTCTTTACGTCAAAAAGTACCATCCTTTGATTCCCCCGTTTGTGATTTGTGGTATAATGATAACGACTTTTCCACAAGGTTATCCACACATTATCCACAGTCGGAGAAATCCGACTTTTTTTTGTTGGCAGCTTTCTTTACTCATGATAAAATATTTTTATTGTGACCAATGTTTGGGGCAAAGTAACCTCACATATCACAAGCTACCACTTTTCTGGTAAAATATTCTTCTTAGTCAACCAGTGGTCGGTTGGCTTTTTTATTGTTTAATTCGACCGTTATCGGTCTGCCATATTTTAAAATTTTCCATTCGCCATCTTTTGTATTGGTTTGATTCATATGATTTCTTTCATCACAAGCTATCGCATAATCGAAAAATAAATCGGATTGCTCTGATCCATGTAAGTATTCAACATAAATGCCATCGACTTGTCGCTCTAAAATATAAACTTCTGGATAACTTAGCATTGTTGTTCTCCTTCAAGAGATATAGTCGCACCAGTGATTTTTAAGCCAATTAGTTTAATTAAAACCATGATTGCTTCATCCACTAGCAATCCATCTCGTTGAATAGAACTGGCACATGTAAAGCGGTCCATGCTTACAATCTCATCCACCGTAACAGGATATGGAATAGTAACGCCTGCTTTTTTGGCAATTTGTTCAATAGCTCGGACATGCGATTTATTCGATGCTAAAATATACTGACCTGTTCTAGCTGACTCTTTAACTAGCTCTGTTGTTTTTCCAGTACCTCGATCTCTTGCTATAATTTTCATCTATTTGGCCTCCTCACTTAATCCCCAAAAAGGCTTTACCTTATAAAACTTCTCAACTTCTCGATTCAAAGAGCGCACCATGCTTTCCAAGACCGTCGCTCGTGTTCCTAATGTGACATTTTGCTTTTTCGCTTTTTTGACACTTGTAATGCCTAAATTATGACTTAGTTCAGAAAAAACTAGAATTCCCTGATTATAATACTTCCAACCTAACTCTGGATTAGCTTGAATCTTTTCCCATAATTCGTTAGTGACCACTAAATAGTTATAATCACCTAAAAACGTTTGTTTTGCAGAACTTTTCAAGTCTGCCATTGTAACTTTAATTTCATAGCATCTAATGGTGTTGTCAGTAGAATAAGTCATAAAGTCGACTCTTTCCTTGCCACGCCACCCAATAGTAACTTCAAAACAGCCGAACACTCCCATTTTGTTGGTATAATGCCACAAGCATTTCTCAGCTTGTCTGGTTAAATCAGTTTTCATTAGTTACCATCAACTTTCACAGCAAACGGCCAATAGCGCTCATCAATTGCTTTGATTTGATTTTCTGTTAACGTATCCACCTTTTCCTTACATATCGTAAAATCAATTGTTCCCGCTAAATTTAAAAAAGTATATCCTATGTTGGTCGCCCCTTTGTCTGATAATAAAACGTGATATAATGGTTCCTTCTCGACTTCGTAACCGTTAGCTAATGCATTAACAAATAAATCTCTGTTCGACTTAAACCACAAAGAAAATTCATCATCGGGCATTGCGCTTAAGAAAGAATCTGCGGAACCGATAATATCAACTTTATCAGAACCCATTCCTAAACTTTCTTCAATAAAATCATCAGCAGTTTTAGGTAATATAGCTTTTTTCGGTTCATCTAGTTGTTTTGCTAAGCTAATTGCTTTTTCGACAGCATAGTTAGCACCTTTCAAATAATCAAGGCTATCTGTAGGAACTTCTAAGCATTCTAACTCTTCAATCAATTCTTGTTTATTCATCGCTAATCCCCCTTGAAACTTTGGAATCATCTTCTTCACTCGCTTTCAACTCTTGTTTGCTTAAATATTCTTGGAATCTCACTTTATCTTGCACATTCCAAACGTGGTTACCATAGTTTTTATACTCAGTTCTAGGCATTTTTTTATAAGGGATTTTTTCACGTTGGCAATGTGCGATTAGAGACGACATCTTGATGTTTAATTTTGTGCATATTTGGCTAAGGTAGTAATCTTCATCAATCAAACGTCGGATTTCTGTGTCTAGCTCTTTAATCTTCTTGTGCTTTGTCAGCCCTAATTTCTTAGCCCTAAACTCAACAGCTCCAACTGTACGATTTAACCTATCAGCTATATACTTATTTTTCATAGATAAATAGTGCTTTTTTAAGAACTCATCCTCTTTTTCAGACCATAGACGGTGCATGTAGCATCTAAAATTATCTTCTTTTCGCATTTTGCACAATTTTTTTCTAATTGCATTGATGCTTCTGTTCAAGTACTTAGAAGCTTCAATTAGCTGAGTATCGTTTTCAAAAACAAAATATTCTAAATACACTAGTTCGTCTTCTGTCCATTTTCTATACATGAAATCACCACACTAGGAAAGTTGCATCAATGCACCAAGAATCTTTTCATCATCTTTACTCTGCAATTCATCAATGATATGCATATATGTTTCTTGAGTAGTAGTCACGCTTGAATGACCTAGACGTTTAGCTATGCTGTGAGTTGACACCCCGTCAGCGAGTAAAATACTTGCATGCGTGTGTCTAAGTCCGTGCATTGTGATGACAGTGATTCCTGATTCTTTGCATTTTCTGATCAGGTGGGAATTGTATGTTGAATTGAAAATTCGTTTATATTTGCCTGTCTTTTCATCTCGATTTACAAAAATCAATTCATCTTGAGGTAAATTTTCAATGAGCGGTTTAAACTGACCAACTATCTGCCAATCAATGCTTATCGTTCTAACAGAACTTTTGTTTTTCGTATCCTGAAAAAACATTGTAGAATTTTTGTAGTTCAATGTTTTATTAATGCTGACGGTATTTCTAGTCCAATCAAAATCAGCTGGTGTTAACGCAATGGCTTCCGCAAAACGCATTCCTGTTTTTGCAACCAGTAAAATAAACCAATCCATATTTATCCCTTCGCCAAGTTCTAGTGATTTCAACAGCTTTTGTAGTTCGCCTTTTTGCAAGAATTTTTTCTTTTTTGGTCTCGGCGGTATTCCTTTGATAATCGCTTTGTAGGTTGGATCACGTTTAATTAGTCCTTCGTGATACATATCTCTTACACAGCTGCCAATTTGGTGATGGAAGTCCATTGTTGTCTGCCGCTCATGTGTCAGAGCGTATTCATTAAGAATGCTTTGATAAGCCTTTCTATCTAATTTATCTATCGTTAAATCAGGGCAAATTTCAGTAAGGTGTTTGTGGGCTATATAATATTTACTAACTGAGATATCTCTAATTGCACCGACTTTGTAAGTTTCAATCCATTCTAAAAAATAGCCAGTAAAAAGTCTGGGACGTTTGCTCATTCGTTTTCTCCTCCTAACACGCTGGGACTTTCGATGTGATCAATAGCTTCTTCCAGCCATTCTCTAACTTGAAACTCTCTTGTAATCACATCGCTGTGCGGCATAACATTTACATCGCTAAAAGCCAACGAATCATCTTTTGAATTTTGTAAAAAGTAAATCTGTTTTATTTTTCTGTCTAGCGAATCACCGTGGACTACGGTGGCATTCATCCCACGAATAGCAAGATTGAACAGCAGGAACGGAATGGTTCTATCAGATAACTCCTCTAAATCGTAAAAAGTCATTGATGGTTTATATTCAAAAAAACCAATAGATAGTCTGTCTGCTCGCCATTTTTGTATGATCATTCCACCTGTCCCAGAAGCTACTTCATGTGTCAATCCACTTCCAGGTCCTACGATTTTTGCAATCACTTCCCCAATTGAATTTGGCGTAAAATCTTGCTTCTTAACTTTCCGATCAGCATGTTCGTCTTGAAAATATTCGTGAAACCAATCGAAAGTTAAATCTTTTTCTATTTCTAAAAATTTGTTAAACACGATTTCTCGTTTATCGCGACTTAGTAATATATTCATGAGCGCTTCTGGCGCTTTGTAGGCATCATCAACACCTAGCAGTTCATTTATTTTTTCTGTTGTTAATTTCATAATTCCAAAGGAGCAAAAAGCTTTTTATGCGGCCGCAAATCTCCCACTCCTTTCTATTTATTTTTCTCTAAAACTTTTTTAAATATGTCATCGACTAATTTTTCTGGAATATTTGATCGTTCATTATAGCTTTTGGAAAAATTGCCCCAGGCAATTTCTTGTTTAATAACTTTATTTTTCAATCCCAAATGAATATTACTGGCAAATTTCGTGGGCTTCTGTAATGGATAATCATAATTGTTATACCTGGTTAAATTTTTAAATGGTAGTTTAAAATTCAAGACATCTTCAATATATTCCCAAATTTTACCATTAGCCGGGTTCTCAATAATGAAATATCTGGGTTGGTACTTTTTTATAATTTTTATAGTATTAAAAACCGTTAACTCACCATTCACTCTTTTTAAAAATTGTCGTTCATAAACATAATTAGTATCTTCGTAATCTTTTGTGGTTCTTATAGTAAACGGGCTTGGTAATATCTGTGGTGCAAATAAATTATCTGTTACATCTTCTCTTTTCCAACAAGCATTACCATTTTTCATTGCACTAGCTACTGACCAGCTTTCGCACGGTGGGCTTGCAATGATTAAATCTGGCTTAGGTAATTTGTCTAAAACTTTGAATAATTTATTATCTATGATTTGTCAAATTAAGTTAGAATAAAATGCTTCTTGTACATAGCTCAAAAATATCTCAATTGGTGTTCTGTAATTCAATGATTTTCTTGGAATATGATTACGTTGATTGCTGACACTGGAAATAAATGTCTGATTCACTTCTCTAAAATCCATTGATTTCGGCAGTCCATTACGACGCAGAATCCCGTTAGAATTCTCGTTTAATGGGCGTTGAGAAGGTGTTCCAGGGTCCGCAAAATATATATCAATATCGTGTTGGTTACTAATGGCTTTCCAGTTAGAAAATTCTTTTCCACAGTCAAACGTAATAGATTTAAAGAAGTTTTTAGGGAAGCGAGAAAACCATTGATTAAGGGCGGTTTCAATATCTAATGCCTTACGGCCGTTGGGTTTAATCGTGATAATGACTTTAGATAATCTTTCAACTAAAGTAATGACGGCACTTTTATGATGAATGCCAACGATCGTATCACCTTCAAGGTGACCAAACTCAGAATTGAAATCAGGATAATTATCAGGTCGATCATGGATTGAGCGCTGATATTGTTGTTTTCCCCGTTTTTCCTGATGGCCATTGGGTTTTCTTTTACCTTTCATCGGTAGTGTGTCAATATCAAATATCCCTTTAGAAAATAAACGATAAAGTGTTCTCATACCGCATGAAACAGGCCTTTCTTTTCGCCCGATAATGACGTCAGGCGTCCAACCAAGAGTGACTTTCTCTTTAATGTAATCTACTTCATGAGCAGGTAATTGAATGACTTTTCTACCACATTTTTTCTTATTTTCTTTATACTGGTGCCAATAATCAAGAGCAGTCTTGCCTTGCTTGAACTTATTGACTACATTATAAATAGTTTGTATAGCACGTCCCATTCGGTTAGCGATTTCAACCGGTTTATTATGTTGAAGATAATATGATTCTATCATTGTCAGTTCGTCTATGGTAAGATGTTTGTAGGTCATTTATGGTTACACTCCTTTGTTTTCTTTCGTCGGAAATACAATTTGAGTGTACCATAAATGCCTTTTTATTTTTCTAACTTAATTTTACAATTCGCGATCATTAAACATATAAGAATAGTCCGCTAAATTCAGATGAATAAAATGGTCATTCTTGTTTTCAATATCCAAACCTATGCTGTATATTTCTATATCTTCAAACTTTTGTGCAGAACGTTTATAACACCCGTTCCCACTATCAAATAGTGCCCATACTATCATAATTTCAAAGGAGTAAAGAATTCTTTGTGGTCGACCAAACCTCCACTCCTTCCTCACAAATTCACTGGCTCTTTTTTATAACCAGCATCAATCAAAATTCCCTCAATCACATAAAGGTCAGTTTTCTGCTTTAAACTAGCCTTAAATTTCTTGGCAATATTTCTAGCTTTGTCTAAAGAAACGACCTCATATGTTTTAGCCAATGCATCCGCAATTATTGCGGATGTTGGCGTATAATAAATCTCAAGCAAAATGAACACTCACTTTCTACGAGATTATTCTTCGATTTCTTCTTCATCATCTTCAACTGTCTTTTCAGGGAAAATGATGTTCTCTTTGTTTTTGCTCCAAGAATCTGCAAACGGTGCAAAATGTTGGCGTGCGATTTCTACTTGATTGATTAGATTATCAACTGAAACATCATGATCAGCTGCAATTTCTTCTAGCGCTTCCCCTTCATCGATTCGATGCAACACGCCACGAACGTTGATTGTTACTGATTCTGGCCATTCGATAGTCGTTGCCTTCTTGATGAATTCGTCAATAGTTTCTTTCGATACTTGCACAGCAACTTCTTCGACTTCTTGCACATCATCGCCCATTTCTAAAGAAGTTTGTTCCTCTTTTAGAACTTCAACTGTTCCGTCGTTATTTACAACGTATTCGACATTTGGTTTATTGGTCTGTTTGTTAACTGGTATCTTGTATTCTACTGTTTCTGGTTCGATGGTTGTTGATACTGTTTTGCCTAAAAATTCGTTTAAACTCTCATATTTCCCTTTTAATGAAGCGTTGCTAACCACTAATAGCACTTCGATATTTCCGTTTGATTTAGATGTCACTTTCTTTACTTCTGGTCTGAAATTTACTTGTTTTGTCATGGTAAAACCTCCTAGTAGTTTGTGGCTTGTCGCCAGTGATAATTAAAATTATTTGTGATGAATGGTTTTTTCTCATTAAGCGGCTTAGTTACGCCTTGTGTAATGACTTTAAAATCATTTGACCTAATAACAACCGCCTCGACTGGATGACCATATTTCATGGCAAACAGTCTAAATCTAAGCTTATTTGATTGATCAATGCCATAGGCACCAAAACTATTTTTTATATCGATCACATGTAGCCAATTGCCATCGTGATCCTTGATGATAAAATCTGGTGAATAGGCAATGCTCGAAATGTTCCCTCCTGGTATTTCGCACTTCTCGTGCATTATAAATCTTGGGTGTACTTCAAAAGGCAGACCACACGTTTTGACAAATCGCTGATAAAACTTTGCTTCTTTTTCCGAGTCAAATATATATCCATCAAGTGTGACTTTATTTCCTCGCTTATTCAGGGCTGTTGGTGATTGCATTGTTTTAACTCCCTTTCCTTGGTTGCGGTTTCCGCTCGAACTGCTTTTCCATCTTTGTTGCATCCTGGACATGGAATAGGTGTTGCATAATTAAATCTGTCTTTGCCCCAAATCACACGCTGATCTTGACATCTAACACACTTCATTCTTATTTAGCCCCTTTCTATCGATTTATTTTTAAGGCTTTAAAATGCGTTTTAAGCCGTTTTTCTTTCTTTACATCTATTTATATTCGCTTGATTGTAAAACTTCCCTACGCTGAATATATTCGCTAAAAATAACATTTTAGATACCTGATACTCGCTTATCCGATGTTCCCTCAATTTTCATCACAAAACCTTGTGAATTACTCATGATGCGAGAAAGGATTCTCTCCCCATAAGCTTGGCTCATTTCTTTACCTGTTAAGTTCGTTGTAAATACTGTTGCTTTATTCTGCCGAGCTTCTACAATGCGATTTAAGGTGTCATTATTAAAGTTGGTACTGTCATTCCCTTTAACGCCTAACTCGGCCCCTAAGTCGTCCAAAACAACTAAATCAGCGCTTTTAATCTCTGCCATTAAGGTTCCTGTTATTGTCTTTCTGACTTGTTCATCTTTCATCGCAAATTTTAGCTGTTCTAAGAGTTCCGCATAACTAATAAATAAGCAGCGTTTATCATAGTTTGATTTCTCCAACACTTCCCAAGCAGTTGACATAGCCAAATGACTTTTACCAACACCGCTTTTGCCTGAAAGAATCATATGAATTGGTTTATTCAAAAGAATTTCAGTTGTAGCTCGTTTAGCAATTTCAAAAGCAAGCTTGGTTTCTGTGTCTACTGTTTTGTAAGTTTTAAAGCGACAATTAATTAAATTTTTGTCGGTATAAAGAGAGCTGTACTTCAAGTAATTAATCGCTCTGGCTTTCAAACTATCGTTAAACATTTTCTCTGTTTCAAGGTCTTCTGCTTTTTTGCGTGCTTTATAGCCACATTCCATGCAAGTTGGCGGACACCTATCGGACCCATCTTTGTTTTTTGCACGCCAAGCATAAAGATTTCCTCCGCACTCTGGACATGGATCAGGTGTAATATAAAGCAACGTTTTAATCATTTTTGAAAATCCATCTGATGCTGACTGCATTCTTTCACTTCCTAAAATCCAAGATCATCGTAATCCGAATGACCTGTATTTGATTTCTGTTGCTTGATCGTTTTCTTTTGCTTCCTTGCCGCTTCTCGATCATCAACAGATTTGAACCCTCTTTGTTCCCAATCTTTCAATATGGCATTGATATAGTTATAGTTTCTTGCGTTTGCATCAATAGCAATTTCAATAGCTTTAACAATTAATTGTTCAGCATCTTTTTGACTAGCTCCGATTTTTTCAAAATCAGAAATCCAATAATCAAAATCGGTCATAGTTTTAGACGACATCAATCCAAATCCGTTATTTTCCCAAATTGAACGAATGGACGACCCTTTATTGTTATTATTATTACTTCTTAGGTTCTTAGGTTCTTTAGGTTCTTGTTTATGTTCAGTTCGTTGTTCAGTTTGATGTGCAGCTTGTTGTTCACTTCGTTGTTTTTTCATTTCAGAAAAGCTTTGATATTCTGCGTAGTTACTGACTTTGTACCATGTCCCGTTTTGTCTACTTCTGCTTAATTCAATCATGTCATCTTTAACAAGCAAATCTAAAAATTTTCTGACGGTGTTTCGGCTTACTTCCCACCTTTCAGAAAGTTTTTTTTCGGATGTAATTCTTTCTCCGACTTTCACCGTTTTTAACTCTCCATCAAAAAGAATCTTTCTGTCTTGGTGATTGGCCATGAATATTAAATCAAGCCACCATTTAAGGTATTGAGGATTTTCCCAAATCCAGTGATCTTGAATGGTCCTATAAAGTTTTATCCAACCTCCAATGGCCAACCTGCTCGCCTCCTTTTATAAATCGTCCATACTGGTAAAATTTGTAATTTTGTTGTGTCCTCTACAATATTCACAAGTTCCACAACTGATTGGTTCTTCTTCGCCTTTTTTCACTCGCACAACATGCTCGATGTTTTCTTTTAATTCTTCTAATTCGTAAATCATTTTTTCTTCGCTAATAGTGATTAGTTTTGCTTCACTAGGTGTTTGTTTCGAAACGGCTGCAATGAGAGGAAGAAAATTTTTGTCATATTGTTGGCGAAGCAGTTCACAATAAACTGCCATTTGTAACACGTAACCGAAGCGTTCAATGAAGTTTGCTTTTCTGTTTAAACGTTCATCCCATTTCTTCTCATGCATATCTTTGGTTGTTTTGATGTCTACAAAATACTTTTCTTCTAAATTTAAACAATCGATTTTCCCTTTCCACATTGCACCGCCAATTTCACCTGTGACGATCACTTCTTTTTCGCCTTGATAAATATTTAAAAAGGCTTCTTCTTGTTTTAATCTTTCAATCATCTGCTCCGCAATTTGGAAATCTTTCAGTAGACCAAACGGTTTTCTTGAAGAAAACATCTTGCTTTTGTTTTCTTCTTTAAATGCTTCATGAATTTCTGGTGATTCAAAGTAAGAATGAACATAATTACCAACAAGCAATGCTTTTGGATCGTTTTCTGGTGTCCATTCGCCTTTTAACTTGGCAAGAGCTGCAGCTTCACATTCAAGAAATTTTTTATATTGAGAGACAGACATATAAGCTAGGTCCGCTTCTTGTGAATAATAATTTTCATCAGAAAGGATAATCGTCTTCTTCAATCGTTGAGACATCAGCTTCACTCTCTTTCTGATTGGTTTCATAACCAGCCATCACATCTAAAGTTTCCTGAACTGGTTCTTCTAAAATTTGTTCAGCCGTTTTCGTTAAATCTTCTTTTTCAATTGGGTTTGCTTGTTCAATATCGTTTTCTTGCTCAATAACTTTTTTATTGTTGGCAAATAATTTTTCTTCAAGTGCTATTGCTGTATCTGCAACTGGTTCTGCTTCCTTACGTCTGTTTTCATCATATTCGTATTCTGTTGTTCTATTAATCGCATCTGTCAGTAAATCACTATCATCGCTTGTATTGATAAATGTTTTAGCGGCTCGATTGATTACTGTACGTTTAGCCATTTCTCCTGGAAAATCATTTTGAACATTTTTTGTTTTCGCTTTGCTCCAAGATTTGTCAATTTCTTTTTTTGTCATAACGGTATAAACACGTTCACCATCGTTTTTTTCAATTACTGCAAAAGCACCAATAATTTCATTGTCTTGATTTGCGAAGTCTGGCTCAAATTCTTTAACGACTGTTCTGCCTTTTTCACTGCCAATCCTAAACACATCACCTTTGTGAACAACTTCCGCCCAAATATCTTTAACATTTGATAAACGTTTCAAAACGGCTTGTGTTCCAAAATATGATCGTTGCATTTGTAACTCTTTTCCATAAACAACAAAATAACATTGGGTTTTTGCTGGACTTAGGCCTTGAACAACCATATCTAATAAAGTGTTAGCAACAGATTCTTTTGTAACAACTTCTAAAGCAGGTCTTTTATTTCGATCTTGTACTTTTTGAATTGCAAACCATGCTGATTTTAGAGCATTCGATGCATTGTAATTAGCTGGCAATTGTAACCCATCCTGCTCTAAACCTTTAATTCTGTTAGAAACTGCATCAGTAACGTCTTTTTGTAAAATAATTTCCCCCATCATTGATTCTCCTCTTCTTCGTCATATTCCCATGTTGGCTCTAATGCTTCTTTTTCTTCTAGCGGCTCTTGTCTAGCTCCTAATGAATCAAATTCAGGCATTTTCACCACTCCCAAAATATTTTCGTTTTGTTTTCTTCAAGTTCAACGTGATCAAATCCTTCTGTTTCTAATTGAGATAAAAACGTTGATGTAAGACCTTTACTATTCACTACGCAACTTGTGTTACCATTTGCTGCTGCAGTTCGAATTGATTGAACAATCCTATTTTGAGCATTCGCTAACATTAATTCGTAAACATCATCACTTAAACCTCTTACTTCAATCATTGTTTTTCCTCCGTTTTGATTTGTGTTATACTTTTGTAAACATTTATTTTTGTAATTGACCTACTTTGATGGCCGTCGAAGTAGGTCTTTATTTGTTGTTCCATCTTTTCATTCCTCATCATCAGACATCTTTTTGTAAATTCTTTCATACAGAGTCAATTGTCTTTCAAGCTGATTTAATGTATAAACGCTATTGTGTTTACGTTGATTAGATTGCATAAATTGCAAATTATTCTTCAATACATCGATTTTTTCTAGTACTACTTCTTTAACCATTTCAGTTTCATGTTCATTCAAAACCGATTTAGTCTTAGTTTTCATATGTGGTGGTATAGCTTGTTGTCGAGTTGGTAAAACAGCTCCTGTCCTACTATCTTGAAATGTTGGTCGTGAGTTCATTTGTTGAATGGTTAAACTATTTATTCGGTTTTCAGCTTCACTTAATCGTTCACTAATTACCCAATTATGAAAACACAAGATAGCTAATGGAATTGCGACTATTCCTATTACGTCGAATACATTCATTTACTTCACCTCGCGATTCTGTTTCCTCTTGTAATGTTCACCAGCGTTATCGGCGATCCAACTATTAAATGAACATAATTCAATGACAAGGTTATAAGTCATCAACACCAGTGCATAAATCAGTAAAATCTTTCCGTCTGCTTTAGTGCCGATTAATAAACCCACTCCGAATATATATAATCCGTAGGTTAACCTATTTAGGTTTCTGTACATTTTTTTCATTTTGTTTTTTATCGTCCTTTCCTTTAATAGTGTACGTATGCGTGATGCCTGTTTTACGTGTCATAACGTTACAATATGCTTGACCTAATAAATCAATATTTACTTGATCTGCCATTTTATTCACCTCACTTGATATTTAAGATTTTTTTGATTTTCTGAACTTGCTCTTCTGAACGTCTACGACCATGAAGAATATCTGACAAGTAAGGGCTTGAAATCCCCAGTTGTTTTGCTAACCAAGATTGGTTTTTGCCTGCACGAATTAGAGCTGCTCTAACATCAATCGCTAAGTCTTGTGACATATTTATTACTCACTCCCTTTTATTTTTAATTTGTAAGCTAAAAAATTAGCTAATTTAATAAAACCTGTTGACACATTTTAACCTATAGATTAAAATGTAATCATAGTTAAATAAGCCTTTTAAAGACTAGTAAATAAACACTATTACCGTTCCCCAACGATTTTTACATTTTATTTATTGGTTTTATTTGAGAACTTATTAGCTAATAAATTAGCTTACGGACATAGTATATTATTCTAAAGTTTAAAAGTCAACCATTTTCGACAAAAAATTAATCTTTAGAATAAAAATAGGTCTGTAAAGCTTTAAGGAGCTTTGATATGACAGCATTTGATAGAATAAAAAAAATTACAGACCGTAGAGGTATTTCCATTAATGAGTTAGAAAATCGAGTTGGAATTAGTCAAAATGTATTATATGGATGGAAGAAAAAAACTCCTGGCGGTGAAAATTTGACTAAAGTTGCTAAATATTTAAATATTTCCACTGATTATATTTTAGGAATAGTTGATAATCCAGAACCTTTTGTCGAAAAAAAAACTGATGATTTAGACGATGTACTAGATAACGTCATGAGCTTTGATGGTGAACCACTTGATGATCATGACAGAGAAGTTATTCGTGCTTACTTGAAAGGAAGATTCGGAAAATAATTTAAAGGTTGTGCTATATGAAAAGTATCAAAGAGTTGGTTGAAGAATATAATGTGGAGTTGGTCTTTACTACATTACACAAAAAAGCTTGCTTCGAATCAGAACATGGTGTGATTTTTGTTAATCAAAATTTATCTACTGAAGAACAAGAAGAAGCAATTTATCATGAATTTAAGCACGTGAAAGATCATGCTGATTTGATGGCACTATACAACATCCCTATTTTTAGATCAAAAATGGAAGCAGAAGCTGAACATTATATGTTCGAATGTTTGATTGAAAAAAACGATGGTCAGTTTAATTATTCTAACGTAATTACACATTATAATTTAAAAATGGGGCAAGAAACTTATCTAAAATAAAAAAGCCCGTGCGACAACACGGACTTATACCTCATTTCGAGATTTGCTGATAAAAATATTATAACAGAAATGAGGATTAATTTAAAAATGAAAAAAATAGCAATGCTAGGATTAGTGGTTATTAGTATTATTTCATTAGCTGCGTGTACTGATTCTGAAGTAACTAAGGTTGATTATGACAAGACTAATAATAGTATAGTTGAAACAGATAGTCATGCGAAAGCTGAGTTTGCAACCATCGCTGAAAAACAAATAACTAAAAACTATGCAATTGATAATTTTAAAATTGATTTATCTAGCATCAAAGTTAACCAGTTTCCTGATGAAATTAACGCCGATACTGGTGAAGTATACAAGAATGTTATGAATGGTGGAGGAAAATTCACTTTTCAAGACAAAATTTATGATTTTTCGCTTATTTATTCAAAAAAAGACGAATCGAAATATACTGTTCTTTATTTATATAGCCCATTAGATAAAACAAAAACTATGGAAATACCATTAAAGAGCGATCAATAATCTATAAAAAAATAACGCACCCTCCGACCAAGAAGTTGTGCGTTAAAAATAGAACCAAAATAGGCTTATTTTGTTACGCCTATTTTACCAAAAATAATGAGGTGAAACAATGGCAAATGAAATAAAACAAGTAGCGTTATACATACGTGTGTCTACAGATCAACAAGCTAAACATGGTGATAGTTTGGATGAACAACAACACACTTTAAATGAATACGTAAGACAACAAGGAAATATGAGAGTATTCAAAACTTATATAGATGATGGCATTTCAGGTCAGAAACTATATCGTGATGAATTTCAAAAATTATTGGATGATGTTAAAAAAGGAAGAATCGATACGATCTTATTTACAAAATTAGATAGATGGTTTAGAAATTTACGTCATTATTTAAATATTCAAGAAATACTAGACAAAAACAATGTTACTTGGTTAGCCGTTACACAACCTTTCTTTAACACAGAAACAGCAATGGGCCGTTCATTTGTAAATCAATCAATGGGTTTTGCTGAGCTTGAAGCACAGATGACTTCTGAAAGAATACGTGCTGTTTTTGATAACAAAATACGAAAAGGTGAAGTCGTTAGTGGAAAAGTTCCCCTTGGCTACGAAATCAAAGACAAACATCTTGTTCCAAATGAAAAAGCTGAAATAGTAAAAGAAATTTTCCAGTACTATTTAGAAACTGGTAGCATGCGTGCCACCGTTAGACATTTAGAAAATCATTTCAGCATGACAAGAGATTATCAAAGCGTTCGGCAAATGCTTACTAATAGAAAATACATTGGTGAATTACGAGATAATAAAAATTTTTGTGAACCTATTATTGATCGTGACGTATTCGAAAGGGTACAATTACAACTTTCAAAAAATATTCGTATGAATAAAAAACGCGACTATATGTTTACTGGATTGTTAGTTTGTAGTGAATGTGGTTGTAATTATTCCGCCACGGCGGTTATTAGCCGATATGTACGCAAAGACGGTACGACAAACCCGAATGAAAGACATTTATATAGATGCACCAAAAACCGTAATAACGTAAAAAAATGTAGTAATAAAAAAGGTATATATGAAACTACACTAGAAAATTTCCTTCTGGAAAATATTGAAAAACAAGCAGAAGAGCTGTCTGTAAAAATGCAACAAGAACCCGAAGTAAAAAAAACTAAGAATACTAACGATAAAATAAAAAAGAAAATAGATAGACTAAAAAAAGCTTATCTAAATGAGGTTATAACATTAGAGGAATATAAAAAAGACAGAGAAGAATTAGAAGCACTTTTAATACCTGAAAGAGATAATAAAATTGCTAAAATTGATTTGAACTCACTGCATAACTACTCTACTGCTGAATTTAGAGATGGATATAAACAGCTAACTATTTCGGAAAAAAGTTCTTTATGGCGGCAAGTGATTAAAAATATTGTGGTTTATCCAGATGGAAATTTGAAAATAAATTTTTTAGGATATTGATTTTATTTGCACTAATAAATACTAACCAGATGGATGATTATGAGCTAATAGTATGCGAGCAGAAGAATATTTAACCGCTTCCCGAAAAATTTCGCGTGGATGAGCAATACTTTGATTCAGTGAACCTTTGAAAATCGTTTTCTGTTGGATAATGTCATTCTTGGTATTCAAGTAAATACAAATTAAATGTTCTTGTTGCAGCCCCTTCATCTCTTGGAGTAATCGTTGAGCGACTTGTTGACTGGACGTAACTTTGCCAAATTTGATTTGACTACTTTGATAAATTCGACACCCCAATTCAATGGCCGCACGTAATTCAATGGCTTTCACTTGGCCAATGCCTTTAATAGCCATTAACTCGTTCAACGTGGCTTGCTGCAAATAAGAAAGCTGCTTAAACTGTTTTAACAGCGTTGCGGCAACAGTCATCACGTCTGCTTCTTTTGAGCCAGTGCGTAACAGAATCGCCAACAACTCTTGATTCGATAATGCTTTTTCTCCTATCGCCAAGAGCCGTTCTCGTGGTAAACAATCACTCGGCATCTCACGAATAAACAGATCCGATACTTGCATAAAAAAACCTCCTTTGCTAGTCATTAATAAACTACGCAAAGGAGTGTTGTTTTTATTATTTTAAATAATGTGGCGCTTGATGTAAACTCTCCAAGACATGTAATGTTTTCTCTTGGATAACTTCAGTTGGTTGCAATAAATCAGGTACCATGATCACTGGAATGCCCGCACTATGAGCCGCACTTACCCCATGAAATGAGTCTTCGAAAATCAAGGTTTTCGGGGCTTCTGTTCCTAAAAGTTGACGAGCTTTTTGAAAAATTTCTGGGTCTGGTTTTGCTCGTTTAACATCCTCTGCTGAAACGATCCCTACAAAACGATCCTGAATCCCAGCATGGCTTAATAACATTTCAATTGCTGGACGGACGTTACTTGAAGCAACTAATCGAGGAATTTTTTGATCATCTAAAAAGTCGAGAAATTCCACCACCCCTGGTTTTAAAGGTACATTACCAGATTGAAACTCTTGCAGGGTATCATCATAAGAACGGCGGATAAATTCTTCCACTGTGTCGTGACCATAGGATGCATAAATACGTCGGTAATTCTCTTGTACTTCTTCATCGGAAATCCCAACATAGTCTAAATAGACTTCTTTACTATATGGTAACCCCATTGCATCTGCTACTTTTTGAGTAGATGTATAGTAAATCAACTCCGTATCAAAAAGCAACCCATCCATATCAAAAATTACGCCATCAAATTTCTTCATCATTTCCTCCTATAGTTAAAAGTAATTCTCTTACTTGAGAAACAAAATATAATGAACCTGTTACTAATAATAAATCATCTGTCGACATTTTTTCTAAAATTTCGCCTAAGCCAAATTGCCATAAAGACACAATTTCTGTTAAATCGTCTTCATATTTTTCCATTTCTGTAAGTGCAATAGCTTTAGGGTAATCAAAGCTAGTTAAGTAAAGATGCGCATTCGGTACTTGCTTTAAGTCCTGAATCATCTCATCCACATCTTTAGTTGCTAAAGCTGAAAATAAAATATGAATCGTGTGTTGTGGAAACTCTTTGCGCAAGTTTTCAACTAAGCGTTTTACTGCATGATCATTGTGGGCACCATCTAAAACAATCAACGGTTCATCACTAAGACGTTCCATTCGAGCTGGCCATTGCGCTTTAGCCAACCCTTGAGTAATGTCTCGTTCTTTAAACGGCAAATGTTGTAGTTGGCAATACTTGTCAAATAATTGAATAGCTACCGCCGCATTTTCTACTTGGTGACGCCCCAACAAGGGAACTTTAATCTTTGTCAGTTTGCCCATTTCTCCATAGAAATTAAATACTTCCCCCCATTGTGTATCAGGATGTAGATATTCCACTTGATACTCTTTGCCAAAACGAAAAATTGGACTCTGTTTTTCTTGTGCGACTTTTTCAATGACTGCTAGCGCATCAGCACAAATATTGCCTGTTACTACTGGGACTTTTTCTTTAATAATACCCGCTTTTTGATAGGCAATTTCAGCAATTGTTTCACCTAAAATTTCTGTGTGATCCTTCCCAATTGTCGTAATTCCCGTCAATAATGGCTTCACGACATTGGTGCTATCAAGTAATCCACCTAAGCCAACTTCAACAACGGCGATATCCACTTGTTCATTCACGAAATAGTCCAAGGCCATTCCTGTCAATGTTTCGAATTCTGTAATTCCAGTCACTTCAGTGATCTGGTCTAATTCTTGAATGATTGGTTGATACTTTTCCACATAGGTAATCAATTGTTCGTCTGAAATTGGTTGACCATTTATCGCAATTCTTTCATTAAATGATTCAATATAAGGAGAGGTAAAGGTTCCGACTTTCAAGCCCATTTCTTCTAATAGACAGCGTAAATATGTCACGGTTGAGCCTTTACCATTGGTTCCTGCGATATGAATCGTTGGCACTTTGTTTTCTGGATGATCAATTTTTTCTAATAACGCATTAATCCGATCCAAACCAGGTCTTGAACCAAAGGGTAACCGGCTATGAATCCATTCAATGGCTTCTTCTATTGTTAATTGCATCTTGTCCAACTCCTTGTCTTCTTCTACATTATAACTAAGTTAGGTGACTTTTTCACTAATAACCAATTGAAACTTTTTCTTGAAAACTTTTTGCATTTTTCATAATTTTGCGTTATTAGCGGATACATTAATGAACTTATGGTAAACTAACATTCTGGATGGTTCGTTCCAGCCAGCCAATTAAAAACTATTTTTAGAGCGTTCAACACGCTTATTCATGATTTTTTTATAAAGGTGGACTTATTTTGATGAAAAACAAATCGAAGCTTTTATGGTTAGGAAGTTTTTTCTTGCCGTTTTTACTTCTGTTGCTTGTATGGATGACATTACAACTTGCGCCTTTTGGTGACAACAACTTATTAGTTAGTGATTTAGGCACACAATACATGCCTTTCTTGAGTTTTTTAAAACGCTCTTTTCACGAGGGAATAACTACATTCTACTCTTTTTCCAATGAGATTGGTGAGTCGATTGTTCCTTTGGCAGCCTATTACTTACTGAGCCCTTTTAATGTGTTGGCTTTCTTTTTTCCTTATGAACAATTACCTATAGCAATTTTATGGATTATTACCTTAAAACTTGCCTTGATGGGCACGACGATGTTTAGCTATTTAAAATACACCTATCAAAAAGTTGATGGCACCACGTTACTTTTTTCAACGTCCTATAGTTTCTGTGGCTTTGTCACCGTCTATAGCCAAAACTTTATGTGGTTGGATGCACTGATTCTATTCCCGCTTATCTTATTGGGACTCCAACGTTTATGGGATCAACGCAAATGGGGCTTATACAGTATAACCCTGTTTTTAGCGATTGTGACGAATTACTACATGGGTTATATGATTTGTCTCTTTGCTGTTTTGTACAGTATCTATTGGTTCTTTAAAAAGAATACCCAAGCCCATGCTATTCGGCAATTTTTTAAACAAAGTCCGTTATTCATCCTCGTTTCTTTTTTAACAGGAACCGCAACTAGCTTTTTATTATTACCTGCAGCAGAAGGGATGCTCTATACAAAAAAAGCAGACTTTGATGTCTCGACGTTCTTTTTAACGCCTAAGTTCAACACTTCGTTCTTCTCGCAATTAGGCTTAGGTTCTATTAATTATGAGTTGCGTTTAGACCATTTACCAACCGTTTTTGCTGGATTATTTGTGACACTCCTCTGTGTTGCCTATTTTCAAACGAAACAAATTGCGTTAAAAGAAAGAATAGCTTCAGCAATTCTTTTATTCATTCTTTTTTTAAGCTTTTGGTTAGAAGCCTTTAATACTGTCTGGCACATGTTTCAAAGCCCAGCTGGTTTCCCTTACCGAAATGTCTTTATTTTTAGCTTTTTATTGATTGTCTTTGCCTATGAAGTTTGGCTTAAAAAAGTGACCATTCCTTGGACCGCACCTATTATTTTTAGTCTGCTGTTAGTCATTGGCTACGGATCTTTGTATTATGGTCCACAAAAGAATCTCTTAATTTCGATCAATTATTTATGGCTAAGTTTACTTTTTATTTGGTTGATTTTCTTTTGCTTGCGTTTAGCACACAAAAAGGCCTTAAGAAACTATGTAGTCGTTGCTTTATTCTTACTGGTCAGCACAGAATTAACAACGAATTTCTGGATTTCTTTTAAACACATGCCCTTTGGTAGCCAAGCAACATTTGCCCAAGATTACCGAAAACACAGCCAATTAATCGATGAAAAAATGGCCTCAGCACCAGAACTTTATCGCATGAAACAAGTCATTCCTTCCAAAGAAACAGGGTTCCGTGAAATCAATAACGGCTACAACAATCCTTTACTTTATGGCTATGCTGGCGTTTCTAGCTATACTTCGACTTTAACTGCCACTACCCAAGACACATTAAGTGCGCTAGGTTTATATCGAAAAAATGATCGCCGGATTGCTTATGTGGATAATTCACAACTAACCAATTTACTTTTAAATGTGAAATATGACTTTTTACCAATTGAAAAACCTACGAGTGAAAAATTGCTAAAAACAGTTGGTTCCACGAAAATCATGGAAAATGATGAAGCGATCGGTATGGGCTTTTTGGCGCCAACCGCATTAACCAAGTTAAAATTAGCAAAAAATAATCCTTTAGATGCCCAAGAAGAACTCCTGCAAACGCTCGTGCCGACGGATAAACCTTACTTTAAAACAGCTTCGTTGATAAATGAACCTCATCATACCAACGAAACAATTGAAGCAACATTTAAAGTGAATAGCACTGGTGACTTGCATCTTTATATTCCGAATTTAAAATGGAAAAAGGTTACACAATTGAAGGTAAACCAACAAGTTATCTCGACGCCGATTTATATTGCAACCAATCAACTGTTCAATTTAGGGCATTTTGAAAAAGGAACTACCGTGACCCTGTCACTAACTGCTGAACAAGTGGTTGATTTAACCAATTGGCAACTTCAAACTTTAGACCAAACAGCCTTTAATCGTGCGGTTGACAAATTACGCCAACAAGCTCTTCACGTGAATGCAACTAAAAAAGGCCATTTAAATGGCGCACTGAATGTACCTGGAAATGACACTCAGTTACTGTATACGTCCATTCCTTATGACCAAGATTGGCAAGTCAAATCGTCGCTACAAAAAGAACCCTTAAAAACACAACGCATTCTAGGTGGCTTTTTAGCTGTTGAAGTCCCAGCTGGCAAACAGCAGTTAACCTTTGCCTATCATCCAAGAATGATTTATCTCGGCACTGCCGTCAGCGGAACGATTTTACTGGGAACGGCTGGTTATCTTGGCTTTAAAAAATACCGTCGAAAACGTCAGGAGGCCACTCATGACTAATCAGAAAAAATTTTTAAATGGACTCATTCGGTGGTTACCCCTAGTTGGACTGGTGCTTTTCTTCGGCTTAATTTTATGGGGATATTCCAGAGGGATTTTTCATTCTGTTGCTTCCTTGCAAGCTTTTATTAAACAGTTTGGTAACTATGCGGTTCTGTGTTTCGTTCTTTTACAAATCGTCCAAGTGATTATCCCTATTCTACCTGGAGGAATCTCTTCTGTTGCAGGAATGTTGATGTTTGGCAATTTGCAAGGACTTTTGTATAGCTATCTTGGATTGATTATTGGTGAGTTTATTGGCTTTTTACTGGTTCGTTACTATGGACGTAGCTTTGTAAAAATAATCCTTTCACCCAATAAATACAAAAAATTTGAAGAGATTTTGGACAAAAATGAACACAATGTCAAAAAGCTCTTAATCTTTACTATGTTAGTCCCCTTCGCTCCAGATGATATTGTTTGTTTAGTGGCGGGAATTACAGATATTTCTTTAAAAGAATTCATGAAAATTGTTCTTTTATTGAAATTCTGGTCTGTGGCTACTTACAGCTACTTAATGTTGTATTTGTTTCAATTATTTGGCAAATTATAACAAAAAGACAACAAAACCAACGTTTGGTTTTGTTGTCTTTTCTTTTTTAGATTGAACGTAATTGGGCAATCCGTTCTTTGACAGCCTCTTGTTTTTCAAGGTAGTCTTTTTCTTTTGCACGTTCTGCTTCCACGACCTCATCTGGTGCATTTGACACAAAACGTTCATTTGAAAGTTTGCCTTGCACACGTTTGACTTCTTTTGTCCATTTGTCTAATTCTTTTTCTAAGCGAGCAATTTCTTCCTCGATATTAATCAACCCAGCTAATGGTAGGAATAGTTCTGCGCCTGTTAAAACAGCGGACATGGCTAATTCTGGCGCTTCTATTTCACGACTGATGACTAATTCCTCTGGGTTACAGAAGCGTTCCAAGTAGCTAGTATTAGCTGTTAAAAATTCTTCTACTTCTGTATCGTTTGTTTTAATTAACAAGGTAATTGGTTTAGAAAGTGGTGTATTCACTTCTGCTCGAATATTCCGAACCGAACGAATAACTTCTTTCAGAACTTCCATTCCTCGAGCTGCTGCTTCATCGTTAAATTCTTCATGAACAACTGGGTACTCTGCCACAACCAATGACTCACCTTGATGCGGAATTTTTTCCCAAATTTCTTCTGTTACAAACGGCATAATTGGATGCAATAAGCGTAAGATTTGATCCAATGTGTACACCAAGATGCTCCGTGTTGTTTGTTTAGCTGCTTCATTTTCTCCGTAAAGAATTTCTTTACTCATTTCAATATACCAATCACAGAAATCATCCCAGATGAAGTTGTATAATTGGCGACCTGCTTCACCAAATTCAAAACGATCAAATAATTCTGTCACACGGGCGACTGTTTCGTTTAAGCGCGTTAAAATCCAACGATCAGCGACAGTCTTTTCACCACTAAAGTCAATATCTGCAGCAGTCATACCTTCTACATTCATGATAACGAAGCGACTTGCATTCCAGATCTTATTGATAAAGTTCCAAGAAGCATCCATTTTTTCATAACTAAAACGAACATCTTGACCTGGAGCTGAACCATTTGATAAGAACCAACGCAATGCATCTGCGCCATATTTTTCGATGACATCCATTGGATCAATCCCATTCCCCAATGATTTACTCATTTTGCGTCCTTGCTCATCACGAATTAAGCCGTGAATTAAGACATTTTGGAAGGGACGTTCGCCTGTAAACTCTAAGCTTTGGAAAATCATACGACTTACCCAAAAGGCAATAATATCATAGCCAGTAACTAATGTGCTTGTTGGGAAGTAACGTTGATAATCTTCGCTTGCTTCATCTGGCCAACCCATCGTTGAAAATGGCCATAAAGCAGAACTAAACCATGTATCTAAGACGTCACTATCTTGAACCCAGTTTTCACTGTCGGCTGGTGCTTCCATCCCAACATACATCTCGCCCGTTTCTTTGTGATACCAAGCAGGAATTTGATGGCCCCACCATAATTGTCGCGAAATAACCCAGTCATGAATATTTTCCATCCAACGTAAAAATGTTTGATTGAAGCGTGGTGGATAAAATTCAACAGCGTCTTCTGTTTCTTGATTTTCTATTGCTTTTTCAGCTAATGGTCCCATTTTTACAAACCATTGGGTCGATAAACGAGGTTCCACGACAACGCCTGTTCGTTCTGAATGGCCCACGCTGTGATTCATTGTTTCGATCTTAATTAAGCGACCTAATTCTTTCAAGTCAGAGACAATCGCTTTACGTGCGGCAAAACGATCCATTCCTTCGTATTTTCCAGCCAGTTCATTCATCGTGCCGTCTTCGTTCATAACATTTACTCGAGGTAAGTCATGACGATTACCGACTTCAAAGTCATTTGGATCATGGGCAGGTGTGATTTTTACAACCCCTGTTCCAAATTCCATATCTACATAGTCATCCGCAATAATTGGAATTTCTTTATCTACTAATGGCAAGACAACTGTCTTACCAATAAGTTCCTGATACCGTTCATCTTCTGGATGGACCGCAATCGCCGTATCTCCCAACATTGTTTCAGGACGCGTTGTCGCAATTTCAACAACGCCAGAACCATCTGATAATGGGTAGCTCATGTGGTAAAAAGCTCCTTCAATATCTTTATGGATTACTTCAATATCAGACAATGCTGTTTTCGCTTTCGGATCCCAGTTAATGATATACTCACCACGGTAAATCAAATCTTTCTCGTAAAGAGAGACAAACACTTTACGAACAGCCTCAGATAGCCCTTCATCTAAAGTGAAACGTTCACGGCTGTAATCTAAAGAAAGACCCATTTTTGCCCACTGTTCACGAATGTGAGAAGCATATTCTTCTTTCCATTCCCACACTTGATCAACAAATTTTTCACGACCTAAGTCGTAACGTGAAATTCCTTGTTGTGCTAGTTTCTCTTCTACTTTTGCTTGCGTGGCAATTCCGGCATGGTCCATTCCTGGCAGCCATAACGTATCAAAGCCTTGCATTCTTTTTTGGCGGATAATCATATCTTGTAATGTTGTATCCCAAGCATGCCCTAAGTGTAGCTTCCCTGTTACATTAGGTGGTGGAATAACAATTGAATAGGGCTTCGCTTTTTTGTCGCCACTTGGTTTAAATAAATCTTGATCTAGCCATTTTTGATAACGGCCAGCTTCGATTTCTGTCGGTTGATATTTCGTTGGTAAGTTTTTTTCTTCTGACATTTTTTCCCCTTCTTTCTTAAAATACGCGATTTGGAGCGGTAATTATTTTACAAATGAGTTTTTTGGGCTAAACACTAAAATACGCCCTAAAATACTTTCGTATTTTAGGGCGTAGATTCATCTTATTTACGCGGTACCACCTAAATTGCATTTGAATTGAATTCATTCAAATGCCACTCATTCGTGAGATAACGTTCACGAAACGAATCGTTCTACTAACGTACTGTGTTCAAACCATTGACTCACAAGCTACCTTCTCACTGGTTGTGTAAAAGTCTTGCACCTGAACGACTTTTTCTCTAAAACGACGCCAATGATACTCCTCTTGTTCGCTGTCTTTGCTTCATTCTACAATGAAGCGCAAACAAAGTCAATTTGTAATCTAGAGGGATTACACTTTTTTTGTAGCTTCTAACGCTTGTTGATAATCGGGTTCCGACGAAACTTCTGAGACGATTTCTTCATAAACTAACGTTCCTTCTGGGTCAATCACAAAAATAGCACGTGCTAAACGGCCCATTTCTGGAATATACAAACCATAAGCTGCACCAAATGAGTCTTCAGTATCATGAAGCATTTCCATTTCGACACCCTCAGCGGCACACCAATTTGCTTGTTCTTCAACTGTGTTATTGGAAATCGTGATAATCTGAACACCGTCTAATTTCGCCGCTTCTTGATTGAAACGTTTCGTTTGCAGTGAACAAACACGTGTGTCGATATCAGGAACCACACTAATTAAAACCGTTTTACCTTTATAATCTGCCAAGTTGATTTCTTGGTTGTTTAAATTTTTCAAAGAAAAGACGGGGGCTTTTGTGCCAACTTCGGGCTGTTCACCTGTCAATTCTAATACGTGCCCTTTTCTTGTAACATTCATTCTGAAATCCTCCTTTTCTACTTTCAATAATAAGTATAGTAGAGGATTTTTATGAAGACAATTTTATTGCTTTGGGCTATTTGCTAGTGAAAAAGTTTCATTAAAATAAATCAGTGTTTGCAGTTCCGTTGTTAAATCAATATACTGCACACTAACGTTGGCTGGCACACTGACACGGTCTGGCGCAAAATTTAAAATCGCAGTCACACCCGCTTGTACAATTTTGTCGATGGCTTTTTGAGCATGGTGACTTGGTACTGTAGAAATGGCTACCGTGACCCCTTCTTGTCGAACGAATGCTTCTAACTCAGACATATCATGAACTAATAACCCATTAATCGTGGTGCCAACTAAAGCCAAATCATTATCAAAAGCACAGACAATATTCAAATTCTCGTTGCGTCTAAAATTATTTTTTAATAATGCCTTGCCTAAATTGCCACAACCAATCAGAGCAATTCTTTTTTCTTCTTGCGTATTTAAAATATTACTAAATACCTCAATTAAATACGGCACATCGTAACCATAACCGCTTCGGCCCAGTTCACCAACGTGGGAAAAATCACGCCGAATCGTTGCAGAAGGAATCTGGATCATTTCACTAAACTCTCGTGATTTAATGCGTTTAACACCAGAATCCCCTAACATTTTTAAATAACGTAAATAAACCGGCAAACGTTTTGCCGTTGCTTTAGGCATTTTTTTCTCCATCCTCTGTCCTCCTTGTTACCTACTTCACATATTCAGTTTATCACGGTTCCCCTCTCCGAGCAACTTGTTTGTGAAATAAGTACAAAATAAATACAGTGACGTCTAAGCGACCGTCACTGTATTTATTTCTTATAGGAAATCTGCAAATTCGTCTTCTTGTTTATCTTTCGCTGTTTCTGCTGAAATCTCTGTAATTTTGAGTCCTTCTAAGGCCCGAGCCATTAAACCTTCCAAGTCTAAGCGCGCTTCATAATCTTGCGCTTTATCCAAGCGAGGTCGTGTTTTCGGTTGCGGTGGCGCAAAAATTGTACAACAATCTTCGAAGGGTTGGATGGCTAATTCAAACGTGTCAATTTTTTCGGCAATTTCGATAATTTCTGTCTTATCCATTGAAACAACGGGTCGAATTATCGGTGTTGAAGTAACCTCATTAATTGCTACCATACTTTGAAGTGTTTGCGAAGCCACTTGTCCTAACGATTCACCATTAATAATGACTAAACCTTTCCGCATTTCACGAATTGCATCTGTTAAGCGTAACATTAAACGTCGTGTAATGGTCATTAAGTAGCCTTGGGGAACAACTCGTTTTATTTCTTCTTGAATTTCTGTAAAGGGCACTTCAATAAATTGAATAGTTCCTACATAAGGGACTAATTTTTCAGCTAAATCTTTAGCCTTTTGTAACGCTTGTTCACTTGTATAAGGTGGACTAGCAAAATGGACAGCTTCCACTTCCACGCCACGTTTCATAGCTAAATAACCAGCAACTGGTGAATCAATGCCTCCTGACAACATCAACATACCACGACCACTGGTGCCCACTGGCAATCCACCCGCACCGCGAATCGTTTCATAAGATAAATACGCCGCATCTTTACGAATTTCAATTCTTAAGTTAATATCAGGCTTTTTCATTTGTACTTGAATTTCCGGAATGGCTTCAATAACGGCCCCACCTAATTCTTGATTCAAGCCATTTGAATCAAGTTCAAATGAATGGTCCGAGCGTTTAGCAGTAATTTTAAACGTCTTACCTGGCGTATAAACTTCCCGAACAACCTCTTGAACCATTGCACGAATCGCTGGCATTTCTTTTTCAATACGAATACTTGGCGAAAAATTTTGAATTCCAAACACTTTACTTAGTTTCGGAATCACTCCTTCACTATCTTCCCCATTTAATAAAATATGCATTCTATCTCGATCTGCATGGATTTTCAATGCTGGAAAATCAGCTAACGCACGTTTCACATTTTGTGCTAACTGCATGATAAACGTTTTACGATTTTTTCCTTTAGTTGATAATTCGCCATAGCGAACCATAATTTCTGTATACTTCACTCAATTAATTCCTCTCTGTTCCTGTATCTTCACAGGTCAATGTCTTTGCAAATTATACATCAAATAAGGGGCGTTTTTCTAGTGCTTAGTCGAAAAAAATAGTTGATTCATAAGTTCATTGTCTTATGAATCAACTATTTGATAACTTTCTCTCTTGCTTATTGCGCATTCAGGATCCACATGAATCCGACAAAAACAAAGAACAAGCCATACATAATTGGCGAAACTTCTTTCCCACGTTTTGCCGCAATCATTGTAATTGGATAGAAGATAAAGCCTAAGGCAATCCCATCTGAAATGCTATATGTCAATGGCATTCCTAACAAGATTAAGAAGGAAGGGATTGCAATTTCCATTTCGTTCCATTTAATTTTGCTTAAGGATTGTGCCATCAAAACGCCAACAATAATCAACGCTGGTGCTGTAACTTGCGAAGTGACAACTGCTAACAAAGGAGAAAATAGCAAACTGAAAATAAATAAAATCCCGGTTGTAATAGCTGTGATTCCTGAACGACCACCCACAGCAATCCCCGCAGATGATTCGACATATGCGCCAACTGGCGATGTCCCTAATAGAGAACCAGCTAACATCGCTGTTGAATCAGCGGCTAAAGCTTTCCCCACACGCGGCATTTTATTGTCCTTCATAAAACCTGCTTGATTGGCTAAGCCCACCAACGTACCAGCGGTATCAAAGAATGTTACTAATAGGAACGTTAAAACCACGACCCACATTTGAATCGTATTGATATCTTTCACATGTCCTAACGCCACTAAAAATGTTGGTTCTAAACTTGGCGCGCTTGAAATAATCTTATCAGGCATTGGAATAACGCCTGTCGCTAAACCAACAATCGTTGAAATCGCCATCCCAATAAAAATACCACCCGGTACTCGACGAACTAACAAAATTGCAGTTACGACTAAGCCGACAATGGTAACCCACGTTGAACCAACATTCAAAGGTCCTAAGCCAACGAGTGTCGCATCATTAGCCACAATTAAGCCACCTTGGCTTAAACCAAGAAAAGCAATAAACAACCCGATCCCACCTGAAATGGCAAATTTCAAGTCTGCAGGAATTGCATCAATAATTAGCTCGCGTAATTTAAAAATTGTAATAAAAATAAATATCAATGAAGCCACAAAAACGCCTGCTAATGTCGTTTGCCAAGGAATCCCCATACCAACAGAGACTGAATAAGCAAAGAATGCATTAATTCCTAAAGCTGGTGCTGTCGCAATCGGATATTTCGCCAACACACCCATTAAAATACAACCTAAGGCACTCGCTAAAGCGGTGGCAGTAAAAACAGCGCCTTCGTCCATGCCAGAAGCACCAAGTACGGTTGGATTAACGAACAAAATATACGCCATCGAGATAAACGTGGTGAAACCAGCTAACATTTCTCGTTTCATATTCGTATTCAATTGTTCAAGTTCAAAATATGAACTTATTTTTTCTTTCATGTTCCGTCCTCCTAAAATCTAAACATTTTACAATGTTCGTAAAATATTCAATTTATTAATGAAACAACGTGTTTAATCATATAATAAACCAACAAATAAGTAAATATCAAATTCTAAATTCTGTAAAAAACGAACAATCACGATTAAAAAAAGTATTCCTTTCTAGGAATACTTTTTAAATTAAATCGTTTGTGTGGTCGGGCGAACAACCATTTCACTGATTGACATACGATCTGGCGTGTCTATGGCAAAGACCACTGCTTGCGCAATGTCTTCCGCCTTTAAGCCCCAACTTAACTGTTCTAGATGTAACGTTTCAGCTACTACTCGATTAGAAATTGTTTGATAAAGTTCTGTTTGTACAGCACCTGGTGAAATAATCGTTGATTTAATGTTATTCTCTCTTTGTTCTTGTCGCAATCCTTCCATAATTGCTCGAACAGCAAACTTTGTTCCACAGTAGACAGCCGAATCTGGATAAACGACATGTCCTGCCACAGAATCAGTAGCAATAATCTGCCCTGATTTTTGTTCAACCATAATTGGAAGAACTGCCGCAATGCCATTTAAAACACCCATAATATTAATATCTAGCATTTGACGCCATTCTCCTTTTGGTGCTTCAATAAGAGGCGCCGTTGGCATAACTCCTGCATTGTTAAAAAGAACATCAATTCGTCCATATTTTTCCATTGTAAGCTTGATTACACGCTGAACTTCCTCTTCTTTCGTTACATCTGCTTGTTGCACGAGAATCGTTGCTTCAGGAAGTTCTTTTTTTATAGCAATTAAACGTTCTTGTCGACGTGCTGCAATGACTAACTTCGCTCCTTTTCTGGCAAGTAAACGGGCTGTTGCCTCACCGATGCCACTGGAAGCGCCCATGATAACAATAACTTTTTCTGATAATGATTTCATTATATTTCCTCCTTATCTTCCTGAATCCAACGAATAATTTTAGCTGGTGTTCCTGCAACAATAGCGTTAGCTGGCACATCTTTAGTTACAGTCGCATTAGCTGCTACGATAGCATTTTCACCAATCGTAATACCTGGTAAAACAGTGACACCCGCGCCTAACCACGCAAATTTTTTAATGGTAATCGGTGCTAGCAATACACCTCGCCGTTTCATTGGCAGTTCCGGATGATTGACACTTAAGAGATTAACGCGCGGACCAATTAAAACATTGTCTTCAATTATAATGCCCCCTAAATCAACAAACATAGCTGCCCGATTAATAAAAATATTTTTACCAAAATGTATATTGCGTCCAAAATCTGTATAAAAAGGCAATAAAATCGTAACGGTTTCGTCAATTTTGTCTTGGATAATCGTGGCAAGAAGATTCCTTACTTCATTATGTGTATAGGCTTGTTGATTTAATTCTATTAAATAGCGACTATTTTCCTCTTGAATCTGATGAATAAGTTGAAATAGTGGTTCATCTTTATCAATGCTACCTGTTGCAATTAGTTCTTGGAGATTTTTTGTAAGCATTCCTAATCGCCTCCTTTTGCTAAATTTATCGTAATACGTGACAACTCCTCTGTCTAATACTTATAATAAATAGATAAGTATGCGTTTTAGTTATAGGAGGGAAAGTAATGGAATTACGAGTGATTCACTATTTCTTAGCAGTGGTCCAAGAAAAAACGATTAGTGGCGCAGCCAAACAATTGCATGTATCACAACCAACGTTATCTAAGCAATTAAAAGAATTAGAGGAAGAATTAGGCGTGACATTATTTATACGAGGAAATCGACAAATACAACTAACACCTGAAGGAGAATATTTAGCTAAACAAGGGCAAGATATTTTAAGCTTAGCGAATAAAACAGTCACCAACTTGTCGCAAAATGAATTCATTAATGGCGAAATCACGATTGGTGGCGGCGAAACAAAAGCTATGTCTTTTTTAGCGAATGCACTACAACAAATAACAAGCCAGCACTCAGCTGATATTCACCTTCATTTATACAGTGGGAATGCAGATGATGTAATAGAACGGCTAGACAAAGGATTATTAGATTTTGGTTTAATTATTGAGCCTGCACCTAAACAAAAATATAGCTATTTAACATTACCAGTTGTAGATACATGGGGCTTAATTACTGTAAAGGACCATCCCTTAGCCACTAAAAATGTTATTACTGCAGCCGATTTAAAAGAAGAACCTTTATTTATTTCTCGACAAGCACAAGTTCCGAGCCAACTCTCTGATTGGCTCGAAGCAAGTCTAGATCAGTTCCGAATCGTTGGGACCTACAACTTACTTTACAACGCTTCACTGATGGTAGAAGCTGGGCTAGGTAGCGCCCTAAGCATTGATGGTATTCTAGAAACAAAGCAAACAAATTTACGTTTTATCCCGCTATATCCTGCTTTAACAGCCAAAATTAGTTTAATTTGGTGCAAAAATACGGTTCTTTCCACAGCTGCTGCATTATTTTTAGAACAAATAAAAAAAAGTATTCAACGCCCTGAATAATAGGTCGTTGAATACTTTTTTAAATCATCACTGTGATCGTAGCTGCTGCCAAAATCAAAACTAAGCCTATAATCGTTACGGTCATTTCCTTGGCTGTTTTCTTTTGACCTAAGAACCAAATACCTGTCAACGTTGCAAGCACAACTGATGTTTGGGATAGAATAAAGCCAGTTGCCAAGCCGTTCATATCTGGCTGCGCTGAAATTAAATAAGTTAACGCTGCAAAGGCGAAGAAAAAGCCTGAAAAAATTTGTTTGTAAGAAACAGCTTCTATAAATGGGGATGTTTCCCCACCCTTAATAGTGACAACTGCTGAGTAAATAACTGCCACAATTACCATGCCTATTGCTTGTGGTAAAAAGGCATGCATGCCATCAATTGCCGTCGCTTGGGGTGCTGCAGAGTACGCCCAATAGCCGATTTCACCAACGGCTAATAGAAGAACTGCTTTTTTCATAATCCCAGCACTCTCAGCGGACTCCGTTTCCGACCAGACCGTCATTTTGGCACCAATCATGATTAGCACTAAGGCAAATGCGCCTAACAATTTAGCTGTCGCACCTGGCCAGTTTCCTAAGAAAAAGACACCCCAGAGAGAAGCACCTAAAAGTTGGAACGCGGTCGTTACTGGCATGGCACGTGATGAACCAATCATCGTGAAGCATTTAAACGTAATGATTTGCGCACAGGCCCAACCGACACCAGATAAAATTGAAAAGAATAAATCCATGCCCGCTGGAAAAACCAAACCATTAATCATTGAAAAAATAGCGGCAAAAATCAATGTTCCTAAACTGGTACCGAGAATTTGATTCACCGGACGTCCACCAATTTTTGAAGCAATTGTTGGAAAAAGCCCCCAACCTAGAAGCGGTCCTAAACCGATTAACAATGCAGTCGCATTCATCTCTATTTCCCCTCTCTCGTTTAAAAGACAACGTTACTTTCTAATAAAATATTTGCGTATGGGGTCATTTCCCCTGTCCGAATAAAGGCATGGCAGTTGTTTAATTCTTGTTTCATTTCTGTATGAGGAATAAAACTGATGGGAGTTTCTGGTAAACGAGTTTTAATTGCTGCCAACATGTCAGGATTTTCTGTTTTAATTTCTTCTGCTAAATAAATTCGTTGAACTGCCAATTCCTCAAGAACATTGTTTAAAACTTCCATAAAGCTAGGGACACCATTAGTAACTGCTAAATCAATTTTTTCTGTAGTCCGAGGCACTGGCATGCCTGCATCACCAATACTTAATTTATCAAAATGACCCATTTGTGCGATGACGCGGGAAATATCTGAATTAATAACTTTTGTTTTTTTCATGTCGCTCGCTCCTTTTTATTTGTCTGCCAATTCGTGTTGATAAGGAATCGAAGGTTGGGCTCCAAAACGTTGAACAGTCAACGAAGACGCCTTGTTTCCATAACGAATAGCTTCTTCCAAATTGCTAAAATCTTTTTCTAATATACTACTTAATGCGCCAATAAAAGTATCGCCAGCAGCCGTTGTATCAACCGCTTTCACTTTAAAAGCAGGCACAATACCACTTCGTCCATTGACGTCATAAAAGGCTCCTTTACTACCTACTGTAATAATTACTGCTTCAATCCCTAATTGATGAAGTGCTTCTGCGGCTTTACGCATACTCGCTTCATCTGTGATTTTAATGCCTGTTAAAATTTCGGTTTCTGTTTCATTTGGTACAATCATATCTGTCACGTTTAGTAATTCTTCAGGAACTTGTTCTAACGCAGGTGCGGGATTTAAAATCGTTTTGACGCCTGCTTTTTTAGCAATTTTAAACGCTGCAATCGTACTATCAATCGCACTTTCAAATTGGGCAATCACAAAATCACTTTTTTCAATAATTTCTTGATGTTCCTGGACTTGTTTTGGCGTAAAGGCGTTATTGGCTCCTGCGTAAATCATAATGCTATTTTCACCAGCGTTATCTACCATAATAAAGGCTTGGCCAGTAGCTGTTTTCTCTAACGTGGTGACCCCAGTTAAATTAATTTCATCTTGACTCATTAAATCAGTCATCATAGCTCCAGCGCCATCATTTCCCACAGCACCAATAAAATATGTTTCTGCGCCTGAACGTTTCGCTGCAACTGCTTGGTTTGCTCCTTTACCACCACCTGCTGTAAAATGTTCAATGGCGTGAATTGTTTCGCCTGGTTTTGGCATTTCTTTGACTCTTAATGTTGTGTCTAAATTGATACTTCCGATAATTGTAACCGCGTTCATTTTCATCCACCTCAATAAAATTTATTTTTTCATTCTAATTAAAACGTTTTAGTAAAACGTTTTAATTCCACAACAAAAATATAGCACACCTTGAAAGCTATTTCAAGGGTGCTGTCGAAAATCGTTCAATCAGTTGGACAGGCAAGGTTTGCTCCTCCCAATCTTTTGCAGGCTGATGGATTCTTTCCAATAATAAAGTCGCCGTAGTTTGCCCCAATTGAAAAACAGGTTGAGCAATTGTTGTTAGCGGCGGCGAAACATACTCGCACATATCAACATTGTCATAACCAATAATACTATAATCCTCAGGAATTTTTTTGCCCGCTTCTGCTAATCCTCGATATAAACCAAAAGCAATTTCATCATTGATAGCAAAAATTCCGGTGCTCTCTGTTTTTAAAATTTCGGGGACAGCTTGGTAGCCGCCAGTTTTTGATAATTCTGTTTCGATCAACTGGACCTTTTCCGTATAAACAGAACAAAAACCTTTTAACCGTTGCTGAATATTGACTGGCGCATGTGGCGGCATTACCACGATGACTTGTTCATGTCGTTGCTCTTGTAAATGCTTTGCTGCTAGTTGCCCACCTCTATAATCGTCTGTCAAAACAGCGTCGCTAAAGCCTTCTGCTTTTTTTTGGTCAAGTACAATAAACGGAATCTTTTTCGCACGTAGCGTTTCATTAATCGTTTGATTGGAAATTTCAGAACTTGCAATCACAAAGCCATCGACACTACGACGAATCAACTCTGTTAAATATTCATGTTCTCTTGTAACATCTTGTTCTGCATTGCATAACATCAGTATAAAATTTTCTTTGTATAAAACACTTTCAATTCCTCGAATCAATTGCGCGAAAAATGGATTGGTAATGTCAGGTACGATTACGCCAATCGTCTTATTTTTTTTCATCACCATACGTTGCGCAAAATAGTCGGGCTGATAGTTTAATCGCTCTTTTGCAGCCAATACTTTTTCGACCGTTTTCCCACTAAACCGTGCCCCATTCCCGTTTAAAATTTGTGAAACGGTAGTAATGGAGACACCTGAGTCATTGGCAACATCTTTAATTGTAACCTTTTTATTTGTCATCCTACTTCTCTCCTTGCCGTGAACGCGCCCATTCACCGGACCTCTTAATCTCATTTAATTTACTACAATCATTTACTTTACGCAACCACAAATAAATACGTACATTCGTTTAAGCCGTCCTTTCATCCCTTCAACAAATTTCGTTGTTCTACTTTTAAAATGTTATACTGTAGAAAAAATGATTTACTTTTTGCTGAATGGAGGGCCTTAATTGAAAAAGAAATCGATTGGTTTGTTGTTAGCTAGCGCATATTTATTTCACGCACGTTCTCGTCAAAAATCCTTAAAAGCCTGTCTTTTTGAAGATTCTTTACGTCTTTCCCAAATTGCTCGACTTGAACGAAATCCGAAAGTCACCAAGGCTTTTTATCATTGGCAACGATCATTAAATGAACAAGTAACTTTGCCAAAACATTTACGTCATCTTTTTCCTCTTCAAGAAATGACTCAATTTCCTACGATGTATCGCATGGCAAACTCCGTTATTGCGCCTACCAAGAAAGCTGTACTGTACCTGCATGGTGGGGGCTTTACATTGAATCTCGCCTATAGCCAATTAGACTTTAGTTATAAACTAATTGAAGATCTCTCTTTTGCAACAGATTATTTTATCCCTGTATATCCATTAGCACCAAATAAGTCTTTTGCTGATATTTATAATCATTGCTATGCTGCTTACCAAGAAATTTTACAGCATTATGATCCCGAAGATGTTATTTTATTAGGTGATTCTGCTGGTGGTACATTGGTTTTAAACGTATTGCAGAATTTAGCCATCGATTTTCCTGAACGCTTACCCAAAGCTGCTGTTTTAATTTCTCCTTGGTTAGATGGACATTTAGACATTCCTGTTGCCAAAAGTTATCAAAAAAAGGACAAAATGATTGGCATGAACTATTTACAATTAATTGCCCAAGAGATTGACGACACGGCCAATCACTCCACGCTTTCTTTAAATTGCTTGTCCTTTGATTATCAAAAATTTCCGCCACTTTTTTTCGTGGGCGGCACACATGAAGTTTTTTGCCCTTCCTATCACCAATTTTTAAAACAATTAGGGCCACGACCACAAGATACTTGCCGATTGGTGCCTGGCATGCAACACGTTTTCGCAATGAAACAGTACTTGCCAGAAGGACAACAAGCGCGGAAACAAATTGCACAATTTATCCAAGAACAATGGTAAAAGGCAAATGGGACAGAAGTCAAAACGACTTCTGTCCCACTTGCCTTTTTAGAACAAAACACTTAGTTTTCTTCGGCGACTTTTTTCTCCCGCATAGTCAAAACAGCGCTAGCCAAAAGAACAAACACTACAAAAGCAATGATTCCTCCTACTAAAAGACTCGGACCTGCCTCACCTAATTTGCCTAAAAATAGGCCTGGGATTAAATAATCTGTATCCGCAAACGTTGAGGATGCTAACTGTAGATCACCCAAGACTGGTAAAATGAATAACGGTAACCAACTAATTAATAAGCCATTAAACGCAGCCCCTAAAATCGCTCCCCGACGTCCCCCTGTGGAATTTCCAAAAACGCCTGCCGCGGCACCACAGAAAAAGTGCCCGACAACGCCTGGTATAATCACGGTGGTATTCAGACCAACCATCGCTAACATTGAAATAGTTCCCACAATAAAGCTCACAAAGAACCCAATCAAGACAGCATTTGGCGCATAAGGAAAGATAATGGGAACATCAAGTGCTGGTTTAGAATTAGGCACTAATTTTTTAGCAATTCCTTGGAAAGCTGGCACAATTTCTCCTAAAACCATCCGCACACCCTGTAAAACCACTACGAAACCAGCCGTAAAGGTTCCTGCTTGAATTAATGAAAAGATGATCGCATTTTCGCCATTGCTTAACTCATGCTCGACATAGCCTGTCCCAGCCAGCAAAGCCAAAATCACATAGACAATCGACATCAAAATCATAATTGAGATGGTTGAGTCTCTTAAAAAACCAAAACTTTTAGGAATTTTAATATCTTCCGTTGACTTTTCTTTATTCCCAAAGACTTTTCCAATAAAGCCACTTGCCGCATAACCAATATTCCCTGTATGCCCCATTGCTACTTTATCATTTCCAGTAATTTGTTTCATAAAGGGCTGACAAAGAGCAGGTGTCACTGTTAATAAAGTTCCTTCAAATAAACCACCTAAAAGAATCATTGGCAAACTAACGCTAAAACCGGCCCCCACTAAAATAACGGCTGTCAAACACGAAACGTACATCATCGCTTGACCTGTCAAAAAGATATATTTAAAACGTGTAAAACGCGCCAACAGAATATTAACAACCATGCCCACCAACATAATCAGAGCAGTTGGTGTCCCATATTGTTGCAAGGCAATCGCTACAACTGCTTCATTACTAGGCACCACGCCTTGTGTATTTAACGCGGTTTGGAACATCTCCGCAAAGGGCGTTAACGAATTCGCTAATAGCCCTGCGCCACCAATTAAAACTAAAAAGCCGACGAATGTTTTCAACGTTCCTTGAACAACATCAGAAAATTTCTTTTTCTGTAAAACTAATCCCAACAAAGCAATTAATGAAACCAGAATCGCTGGCTGGCTAACAATTGAAACAAATAAATTCAATAAAGTTTCCATGTTTTTCCTCCTTCTTATTGATGTGCAATGCCATTGTCATCTAAAACTTTCAAGACTTTCTCCTTCGTTTCATCGTAATCAATAATCGCATTTAAAGGAATGATTTTTTCAGCAGGAATTGACCCTAAAGCATCTTGCAATGTTTTTTCGACAAAGAAGTAATCAGCCATATCGCCACTGGCACTCCCGACATCTGTGTGATCAATTTGAAAATTATCTGTATCAACACCGACTTCCTCTAAAATTTGTTGGATATTCATTTGCACCATAAAACTTGTTCCTAAACCACTTTGACAAACTGTAAAAATCTTCATCTTATTTCTCTCCTTCTTGGATAATTGATAGTATTTCTGGGACGGTTTCAGCCGCCACTAAGCGATGTAATGATTCTTTTTTTGATAGAATTTTTGTCAGACTAGATAAGGCCCGTAAATGTGTTTCGTTATCTGAAGCAGCTAAACAAATAAAAAGGTGAATTTCATGCTTAGGATCTTCTAATAAATCGACACTTTTTTGGATTTTTAGTAATGACATGCCTAACTGATTAACGCCATCTTCTGGTCGCGCATGAGGCAATGCTACGTCTGGACAGATATGGATAAATGGCCCAAACGATTCGACTTTTTGAATCATTGCATCAATGTACTTTTCCGTAATACTGCCATTTTTTAATAACGGCTTGGCAGCTTCTGTAATTCCCGCTCGCCAGTCTGCAACTTCAGGCAGGACTTGGACTGTTTCTGTTGTTAATAATTCCGATAACATTGGACGCAGATCCTCCTCTTTTTCTAAAATTTTGTTCATTTTACGATGCAAGACACGATATAACTGCGCTTCTGTGACTCCTTTTTTTAAGGAAATGTAAGGTTTTAAGGCATCTAAAATATCTTTAACATCTGGCATGGAAATACCTGGCAATAGCCAATCTGATTGAACTTGGTGCATCAATTGATTTTTCTCCAAAGAGCTCATAATGGGCTTGGTAAGATAAACCTTTTTGGCTGTTTCAATAGGGACCGTTGAGAAAATGATGTCATAGCTTTTTTCAGATACATTCTCTATTTCCCTCACCGCATTCGTTTCTTTAAATTCAATCATTGGAAATAGCCGACGCAATTCCGATTGCAAAATCAACGAAGAACTGATGCCACTGGGACAAACAATTAGCGCTTTTAGCTTTTCTTGCCGTTGCTCATTTTTTTGGCCGAAAATTTCTCCACCAAATAATATGGTAAAAAAACCGATTTCCTCTGACGGGATTGACCGTTTCGTTAATTTTTCTAAAGGAGCTAACGCTTGTTCACAAAGATGATAAAGCGACCGATACGATTGTCGAATATCCTTGATTAAAACATTCGGCAAGTAAAAGCCATAGTTAATCCGAAAATAGGCAGGAACCAGATGATAATACACATTCATGAGCAATTCACGAGGCTGTTCAAATTGAACAACGGCCAACAATTCCATTTTCCGAATAATTTCACCAGAAATATCTAATAAAAACTCTAACTTCGTATCTCGCAATTCTCCTTGCAAAGCTGTCATTAAACAAATCGTGAAAAAAAGACTCTCAGTTTCTATATTCGCCACAGGCCCGACTAAATCACTTAAAATACGACGACTGACGGGATAAGCGCGTAAGGACTGAATTAACTGGTTCTCAGGCCAGACGACTGTTCCATATTTGCCTAATCTTTTTTGAGAGAAAGCAAGAAAGTAACTAATTTCATCCAATCTGCTGGGTACTAGTTGAAGCTGCGCTTCCTGGACGGCTAATTGAATGCCGTCACGCATTTTTGCGTATTGGCTCATTTGATGCTGACTGAGCCAGCAAAATAAAGCGAAGGTGCCCGACTTTTGTTGTAAGAGGCAGGCAAGCCAATTTTTCCCGAAACGACGAATCCGAAATTCATCTCCTTCTAGGTAAAACCCTCGTTTTCGTTCGTAGGATAAAGCAATGTTTTCAGTTGCTAGTTGGTGTCGTACTTTTTTGATATCCGCTAAAATAGTGCCTTTCGAAACGTCTAAAAAATTTTGGTAATGATACACCGATAGTTCTTCGATTTCTGAATAAGTGAGCAAAAAAATAAGTGCTTGTCTTTCTGTTTCGCTATAGATCACTTGACGTTGTTGAAAAAGTTGTTTTCCCCATTCATTTGCGGAAAGGTTTGGAATGCTGACGGTATTCTGTTGAACTTCTCCGCCTATTGTCGAAAGTTGTGTCACTAATTCTCGTTGCGAAAGATCGGTTATTTGTTGAGCCAAAGAGAGCGCAATTTTTTGCCCTGCATACTCGTCAAGGAGATAACTTATTTTATAATTCACAGCTGTGTCCTCCTCCTGTAATCATCATATAATGATAGCGCTTTATTTTCTATCTAAGTTGGGTACAAATGTCTACTGTACTTTTTTGATAAATTGTACCGTTCTTTATTTTAAAGTTAACAAAAACCCGTTGCAAGTTTCTTAAAAACTTACAACGGGTTTTCTTTATGTTAATTGTGTTTGTAATGCGATATTCAGCAAAATAGCCACCGCCACCCAGCCGCCACACATCACCAGAAGCAGCCAACTAAACATTGATTGTTTTACTAAAGACTGCTTAGGCTTTGCCAGATGTACAAAATTCATGCTATTTACTAAGAACAGTAAAAATAAAGCAAAACAAAGGACGGCCAAGCCAGCACAAATCCAAATCCACATCGTAATCTCCATCTATATTCCTCCTTCTACATTAACTCTATTTATAAAAACAGCACATTATTTTTCCTTTTTCCTTTTTTTATTCAAATAATAGAAACTTGTTAGTACTACGAGTAAACATGCAATACCAAGGCTGTAAAGCCACGTGCTATTTCGTTCACCTGTCCTTGGTAATGACGTCTGTGCATTAGTCGGATTCGTTTTAGCAGTGGTTTTTCTGCTCACTTTGTCTTGTTGTTGTGACGTTTTTTTATCTTTATCAGTGACTGGTTGCTCTATTGGCTTAATGACACCTTCCGTTTTTAGTGGCTCTTTCCCTCCATAGAACGTTACACCGATATTCGTTTGCCCTACTTCTTCTGCAAAACTCTCAGAAGAAACAATTAGACTCGCAATGCCAACGGTTAAAAGTATTCCCAACGTCACCAGAAGTGACCCTTTACTTTTCATTGTCATCATAGCGTGCTCCTTGTCTATTTTTCAAGGCTGCCTGTTTTTCTTGTTGTAAATAGGCTTGTTGTTTCAGTGTTGCTTTCTGTTGCGTAAAACGCCAAATAGCTAGAATTAGACTCACAATTGTTGCAGCTAACAAGCCATAAAAAGCTTGATTCCACCAAGTCGGTAGGACCAATTTCACTACTGCTTCTTTATTTAATTTTTTGGCTTCTTGACTACTGATGGTAAATTCTTGCTTAAACGGCCACACTTGTTGTTCATCTTCTTTCAAGACCGCTTTTCCTTCAAAAATATAGGTTCCTGGACGAACATCTTCTTTCCCGAAATCTAAATGGAAGTTCATCGTCGAATTTGGCGCAAAACGAACACTTGGTAAAATCCGTTTGGCATATTCTTTCGTTTCGCCTTTTTTCGTTACTTTTCCTTCTAAACGCACTTCAGGAAAAATAGCGGATGTCGGATTCTGAATAACCGCTTGGACCGATTTATTTCCTAAAGCAATGGTCGGAACTAATTTAACTAATTGAAGAGTCTCTGCTAGATACATCGGTGTATCTTCTGACATTCGTAAAGCAATTGCTACATTAAATCCATATCGACTGGTTAAACCCGTTGATTTTCCTTTTTCTTCCTTTTCATCTTCTGCAAGCGAAGCATAAACACCACCCAAAACTAATCCTTGGAAACCATTCGCTGGAATTTCGACAGTCATTTTGGCTGTTACGGTTTTCTTAGCGGGAACTTTTACATGTTCCTCAGGTAATTTAATTAATGTTGTCAAGGGTACTTTTAAACTTGAATCTGGTTTTTTCTCGAAATCATTGTACACAATTAAACCATTGTCATTCGTCACAGCATTCGCTAAATTTAAATCAATCGTCAATTCTTCATCTGTTTTATTAATTAAAGATAATTCGACTTCTTGTTTCTGTCCTGGTTTTACAATGAGATCGTAGTAGGATTGCGTATTTTTCGCTTGATTCTCAGGAATATTGGGTTTAACTGTAAATTTTGTATTCATGTTGTCATCCGCTTCTTCTGCTTGTACAGCAGAAGGGATGCTTAATGCCATCACACAAATAAAAACTGTGACGATTAGCCAACGCATTGTCTTCATTATTTGTTCCTCCTATGTATCGAAAAGGAGCCGTGCACCACTGCGCAGCTCCTTTTCTAGTAATGCAGTATTCTCGTTAGTAACTTTTTATGGCGCAGCCACTAATGTCCAAGTTACGTTACCTGTATACGCACCATTTGTAATTTGTGAACTAGGTGTTGTAATGTTTAATTTTACATTTGATAATTCAGAATCCCATGTACCTTGACCTTTACCAACTGCTGCTGTAGCAATTGATACAGCTGCTCCACCTACTGGAATAGTTGTTCCAGCAAATTCAGGACTTCCTGGATCTGCTGCAAAGGCAGCTACATCACGTGAGTATGTTTTTGCTGTTTCATCGTATTTCGCTACTGCTCCTGTTTGTGCAAAGGTAATTGAGCCTTCTAAAGTAGCAGTGCCATTTTTCATTTCAGCAACGCCGGCAGTAACTGACCAACCCGCTTGTGTTCCACGAACATCCCCAACGGCATAACGTTTTGTTTGGGTACCTGTCGCATCTAACGAAATCGCTGATAAATCAGAACTAACTTCTGTCGAAGTAAATTTGAATTCTGTTGGAACATATAACAAATCAAAATTTGTATTCGAGCCTGGTTCTGGTTCTTGTGTGCTTCCGTCATCTCCATCACCCGTACCGCCTGGTAATGAACCACTTGTCATCTCTACGTTTGCTGGTGTTGTACCAGTCGTTGTTGCATGTGCTGCTGCAGGAGCGATGCTTGCCCCTAAAATTGCCGTTCCTGCAAATAAAGTTACCAATGTTTTTTTCTTCATTTTACTCTCTCCTTTATATCTTGGTTAATTAATGAATAAAAAAGTGAAAAACTTTTCTATCTCAGTAGAACGTAAACTAAGTATAGCGAAAAAAAGACTGCTTGTGATTTCAAATTTTAAACACCTCATGCAAAAAAAATGAATTTACTATAACAGCAAGGTTCCAACGACTTTTTGTGTCTTTGAAAACGTAATTTTCAAAAAAGATATTGTTTTTTTTCACATATAAAGTAGTAATTTTATAAAAAAACAGCGAGAAAACGTCAAAACATTAGTAACAAACACTAACATTTTGACGTTTTCTCGCATTTATTAAATCGAAATTTCCTCAATATTTTTAAAAAAAATAGTGAAAACTAAAATTATATCGTTTTCATAGACAAAACGTACATTTTTTCTTACGAAAATTGATAATCACTCGCTGACTATTCTCTAATCAAAGCTTGCGTTGTACAACGGAAAGAACCACCTAACATTCTAGAAACATGGTAATCAATTGCCTCAACTTTGATACCTTTTGCTTCTATTTGAGGAATTAAGGTTGTAAACGATTGGTCTGTTATATACGTTTCTTCGTTAAGCGGCAGACCATTTGTCACTAAATACGCTGCTTCTTGCAAAGTAACGTGAATTTTTTCCCAGTTTGCTAATTGCGCAGGAAGTCCATCCAAAAAGGCCTCTTCACAAACAATCATCAAGCCTTCTCTCAACAAGCTTAACGCACAATCTAAGTGGAGAATATGCGGATGTAACCGAACCGGCACCACTTCATAACCAAAATGACCAATCATATTGGCTAACCACTGAATTCCTGCTAGGTTACTTGCCAAGCCAGAGTAGCCCACAAAAATTGTTTTTCCTAGAACTAAAACATCGCCGCCTTCAATAAAGGGACCTGCTTCACTTAAAGCCCCTTCAGAAATGTCAGGTTGTGGCGCAGCAAAATAATAGCCTTCTGCTTCTTGTGTCCACTGCTGAATAATCGGACGAATTGGTAAAATTTCTTGTCGACGGTGTTGAAATCTTAAGTTTCCTTCTATTAAGAGATTGCCAATTGTAAAAAAAGGGTCTCGTGAAAAGAAGTTACTATATCCTACGCCCAATTCCTTGCCATGTTCTTTTTCATAGGTTGTCAATAAACGTGGACGAAATACTTCTACGCCATAAGATTCTAATACTCCTTGCATGACTTCTTTTTCTTTTTCCCAACGCACTTGTTGTTCTGGTGCAAAGTCTGCTAAATCACGCCCTTCATTATTCTGTGTTAAACGGGCATTTTCCTCTGTTAAAAAAGTCGTATCCGCTTCATCAAATTTATCTGGTAAACAAAATTGCGATTGTGCTAAAACAACTGAACGCAATGGTGCAAATTCACTTTCAACATGCATTTTTTTCATTATTTGACCTCACTTTTATCTGGTTACCTTCATTATAACAGAGATAAAATTTTTATGCCTTCAATGAAGAAAAAGCAGAACTTCTATACGTTCTGCTTTTTCTTCATTTTGTTATTTGCCAATACCTTTATCTTTAATCTCAGCTTTTTGCCCGGTGCCATCTACTAAGCCAAAAATAATCTTCGCTTGGTCTGTATTATCAATTTGTCCTGAAAAAGCTTCTGCTTGTGGGCCATAAGCATAGACATTTACATCTTCTCCTGTGTGTCCGCCAGTAGTCCAACCAGTATTCGAACGTTCATCAAAAATCTTTCTTAATGCCTGAGCGATTTTTTCAACATCTTTTGACTCCGACGCTGTTTTCACTGCTTTCAATTCAGCCTCACTTAATTGAAAATCAATATACTCAGTCACTGTTTTTTCCACATTACCATTTTTAATAATTTCTTCTGCCATGAAATCAGGCGTGCGTTTTGCCGCATGTAAAGGCTCCGTCAACCAGTTGTATTGATCTCCTTTGCCTAAAGACAAGCCCCCTGTTGAATGATCTGCAGTTGTAACCACCAATGTTTCACCATCTTTTTTGGCAAAATCGATGGCCTTTTCAAACGCCGCTTCGAAGTCTTGCATTTCGCTCATCGCGCCAACAATATCATTGCTATGCCCGGCCCAATCAATTTGACTACCTTCAACCATTAAAAAGAAACCTTTTTCATTTTTATCTAACCGTTGAAGAGCCGCTTCTGTCATATCAGCTAATGAAGGGACTTCTTCCGTTCGGTCAATCATTTTAGGTAGCCCGCCTGGTGCAAACAAGCCTAAAATTTTGTCGTCTTGGTTCTCATTTAACGACTTTTTGTCTGTGACATGACCATAACCCGCTTGGGAAAATTCTTTGACTAAATCACGATCTTTCCGGGCAAATAATTCGGAGCCTCCGCCAAGTAACACATCGACTTTGTGTTGTCCGTCGATTTGATCATCAAAATAGTCATCGGCGATTTCTGCCATATTTTTGCGTGAAACATTATGTGCGCCATATGCAGCAGGGGTTGCATGTGTTATTTCAGATGTTGCTACAAGACCCGTTGATTTCCCCACTTTTTTCGCACGTTCGAGCACTGTTTCTGTTTTGGACTTGTCATTATCGAGTGCAATAGCATTATTATAGGTTTTCACTCCGGCAGCCATCGCTGTCGCTGCGGAAGCTGAATCGGTGACATTCTCTTCTTCATCTTCTGGATAAGTGGCTTGCTGTCCGACCAAATAGGTATCAAAAGCTGTTTGGGGAACACGCTTGTCTGAGTGATTGGCTTTGAAATAGCGATAGCCCGTTGTATACGGATTCCCCATGCCATCTCCAATCATAAAAATAACATTTTTTACTGATGCTTTTTCAGATTCAGTTGCCTTCGCTTCAGCAACCTCTGTTTGTTTTTCGCCGCTTTTCTGTTCAGATAAATTTGTACAACCCGCTAATGTTGTGAATGTTAATAAGGTAACCCCTAGCAAAGCTCTTTTCTTCATTTCCTTGTTTCCTCCTTCATATCTACCCATACATTGACTATAACAAGTCTTAGTTGATTTCTGATAAATAACAAGTAAACAAAGTGTTAAGTTGTTGTATTGCTTCTGTTAAGTTCCTTATTTATCGCGTCTTGCTGCTCTTTTTTCGGCCTCTTTGCGTAATTGTTTCTGCGCTTTTTTTGAGCCGCGTTCAATATCTTTGAGTTTCTTTCGTTCATGGAAATCTGTAAATAAACTTTCTAAATCATAGTCTTGCGGATATAGATCTTGTGCTTTCGCTTGTAATTTCAACCGTCTTCGTGGTACATTTTCAATTTTATCATTCACAAATACTTGGATTTCTTGTTCACCCTCATCTGTAAAAACCAACCCAATTTGTTGTGTTTCTGTCAATAGGACACGATCACCTTTTTGATAACGGTGTGTTTCTTCTACAAACGTGGCAAAGGTCGTTTCTTTTGCTTTCAGGGGTTTAAATAGACTTCGATTAGTAGGGTATTCTTTCCGCTGAATATAATGAGCCGCCTTTTCAATGAGCTGTGGCTCCATCTTCATTTTACGTGCAATCCAAAGCGCCTGACTATCGCCAACTTCACCAATTTTCAATTGATATTTGGGCGTTAATGTTTCACGATCGAAGGCCATTGCGGCGGACACAAAATCGTCATGCTCTTGGGCAAAACGTTTAATTTCACCATAATGGGTCGTTGCAACTACCAAGGCTCCCTTTTGATACATCGTTTCCATGATAGCAATCGCTAAGCCAGCTCCTTCGTTCGGCTCGGTACCACTGCCAATTTCATCTAATAAAACAAGCGTGTGTCGCTTAACATTACGCAACATTTCCGCAATATTTTTCATGTGCCCAGAAAAAGTGCTTAACGCATTTTCCAGATTTTGCTGATCACCAATATCGACAAAAATTTCATCTAATACTGGAATCTCTGTGCCCGCTTGTGCTGGAATTTGCAACCCAAATTGTGTCATGACAGTCAATAAGCCAACTGTTTTCAAGACAACCGTTTTACCACCAGCATTGGCACCTGTAATGACAAGTCCTCGATACTCTGCTCCTAAAGAAAACGTCAATGGTACTGCGTGTTCTAATAAAAGAGGGTGTTTTCCTTGAACAATGCGCAAGCGTTCTTCTTTGTTTACTTTTGGCGTAATCCCACCAATTTCGCGACTATACTTTCCTCGTGCAAAAATAATATCTAAGGTGGTCATTGTATCGACGGCTTGATCGACTAGTCGTTCTTGCTCATTGATTAACCCTGTTAGTTCTGCCAAAATTTGATATTCTTCCGCTGTTTCTTCCGCTTTTAAGAGTGTCAATTGTTCATTTAATTTACTAATTGCTACAGGTTCAATGAAGACCGTTTGTCCTTTATTGGATTGCTCAATGATTGTGCCTGAAACCTTATTTTTATAGCTAGCTTTGATTGGTACCGTGTAATGTTCCCCTTTTTTCACCATCATATTTTCTTGAATATACAGTTGATTATTTTTATTACGTAAAAATTTGGTGACTTTTGTTTCAATTTCTTGTTGGCATTCATTGATTTGACGCCGGATTTTCCGAAGTTGTCGAGAAGCATCGGTGGCAACTTTTTGATTATGGATTTTCGTATAAATTTGTTCTTCAATTGCTCTGAAATCAGCTAAGTGCTGGCTGTAACTAAATAGGCGTGGTGTTTGGTATTGATTTTTTTCAAAAAACTTCTGGATTCGCTGACTACTTCTTAAAAAGTCAGCGACCTCAATCAATTCGTTTGGTGTAAGGATTAAGCCTTTTTTCACTTGTTGAAGCAAGCGGGTAATTTGGCTCAAGCCCATGAAAGGGACGTGTTGTCCGCTATCAATAATTAAGCGGGCCTCGGTTGTTTCCGTTAAGCGGGACTGCACTGTTTCTAAACGTGTTGCAAGGACCATTTTCGCCAACCGTTCTTTACTATACTCGCCAATCGCACGTGTTTGAACTTCTTTAAGAATTGTTGTAAATTGTAATTTTTGAATGGTTTCATGATTCATTTGTTTTTTCTTCCTTTCTATCACGAAAAGAATACCTGGCGCCTTTAAATAAAAACCAGTTTCTACAGAAAAAAGAGGACAGCGTTCTACCGCTGTCCTCTTTATCATTGGATAAAGGTTACTAAAGAAACCTCTTTTAAAGGAGGTATTTAGTAATTGAGATGACTGACAGGTATCACTTTCTAAGCACACCAAATAAACCTTGCTTGGTTCACTGGTTATTCAACTTATCAATTAGATACCTACGACACTCACCAAAATACCCCACATTCATTTGTTGGTTTTTATTTATTCTCCACTTGAGAGTAGCAAATCTGGCGAAGAAAGTCAAATAAAGATTGGCCCTTTACTTATTCAATGTGTTTTTCATCATGGTTAGTAACGTTTTCACGTCTTCTGTTCTAGTGTCCCCTGTTTCTTGATCGATAATTGAGCTGTAGACATGAGGAATGATTTTTTTAACGCCGGCATCCACCGCAATTTGAACAATTTCTTCAAAGTTTTCTAAATCAATGCCCCCTGTTGGCTCTAAATAAAAGTCATACTTGGCACAAGCTGCTGCTACTGCTTGGTATTCTTCTTTGTGAGCCAAGCCTTTCATCGGGAAATATTTAATGGAACTGCCTCCCATGTCTTTCAACAATTTGATGGCGGTTTCGATAGGTACTTCCGCCGCTGGCGCACCCGAGCTTAACGGACCTGTCGCAATGTTAACATAGCCAACTTTGCCTGTGGGTGAAACCAAGCCATTAATTACTGTTTCGTCTTGACGAAGTAAGGCCCGCGAAGCGCCGACACCTGTGAAGACTTGGTTCACGTGTTGCGGTTGTAGAACTTCTGATAAGCGAGCCACCATTTGACTTTGATTAGGATCGCCAGCCCCCAAGCCGACAGATAAAGCGTTGTTGGTTGCTGCTTGGTATTTTTTCATATCGTCAATGGCTGCTTCATCGGTTTCATAGTTTTTTGAAAGGACGCCTAACACAACATGCCCTTCTGCTGCTTCATAACAGGCTTGGGCATTTTCTACTGAATTGGCTAAGACGTTTAAACAAATGCGTTCTTCTAAATAATTAGGTTTTAATGACATGGCTTATTTCTCCTTTGTGTCCATAATTTCTTGTAATCGTTGCACGATTTTGTTCATTTCTTCTTGATTGACAGAACGAATGTCAAACTCAATGATGCCATTGTTGGCTTGATATTCTCGCGTATAAATAGCTGGACTTTCTGCTTTTAACGCTTGGATGACTTCCTTGGCGGTTTTTCTGCCGTCCACTTTGACACTGGCGCGATAAATGTCTCGTCCGGCGCCATCTTGGACGATTTTAGCGGTTAAATCTGACAGGTTGTTGATGGCTTCAACAAACGGTTTTAAGCGTTCTTGCATCGAAGCCTCTGATTCACTGCCATGCGCCAAGTATTCTTCCACTGCTTGCGTAAAGCCTAGGATATTGTCTTTGCCAATTTTCATTGCTCGACCAATGCCTTTGCCTTGTAGGCGCACCCAGTCAATGTATTCTTTTTTCCCGACCACTAAACCGGCACTTGGCCCTTCGATGGCTTTGGCGCCGCTGTAAATCACCAAATCAGCGCCTGCTTCAGTGTATTTGAAAAGATCTTCTTCTGCTGCCGCGTCAACAATTAGCGGCACCTTGTGGCGTTGCGCCACTTTGGCCGCTTCGGCCACCGTCAGCATACTTTTTTGCACGGTATGATGGCTTTTGATGTATAGAATGGCCGCTGTTTTTTCGGAAATCATCATTTCCACGTGTTCTGGACTGCACATGTTGGCGTAGCCAGCTTCCACCACTTGGCCGCCGCCTTGCGCTACCATGACTTCTACAGGCGTACCGTAGTCCACGTTGTGCCCTTTAGGTAAAATAATCTCTCGCTGTTCGATTTTTTCTGTATAGGGATGATACGCGTGGTACAAGCTGCCTTTTCCAATCAAGGCAGCCACCGATTGGGCAATCCCCGCCGAAGCCGAGGAAACGATTTGGGCATCTTCTACCTTCAACAAGTTGGCTAAAAAAGCTCCTGTTTGCACACTAAGTTCACTCATTTCAAAGAAATGTTCGCCGCCGAATCGTTGAGCCGCTAGGACTGCCTCCGAAACTTTGGAGACACCTAGAATGGTCATTTTGCCAGAAGCATTGATGACTTCTTTCAAGTGGAATTTTTCGTAACTATTCATTATTTTCTCCTTTATAACAAACCAAAGAATGAAGTGACCAAACTAACTAAGACAATCGTGCCGATAATGATACCGTAACGTGGGCCTTTTTTTACCATGAAGAAATAAATAGCCATGACTGCTGCTAAAGGAAGTAACCCTTTCATAATTTGATCTAGGATATCTTGTAAAACAATCGTGGCACCGCCAGTAACTTTAAACGTCATCGGGCTAGCAATTTTAACATAACTCGCACTTAAAGCGCCCATCATCATCATTCCTAAAACATTTGCTGAATAAATGACTTGCTTAATTTTGCCGTCTTTTAACAAACTTAAGATTGAATTACGCCCTAATGTATAGGACTTATTTACTAACGTCCAACTGATGTATAACGTAATGGCTGTGTACAGAACCAACGGACCGATACTTCCAATCACGTTACCTCCTTTAGCCATTGGAATAAAAATGGAAATGATTAACGGCATTAATGCTGCCCAAATAATCGAATCACCAATCCCAGCCAGCGGACCCATCAGCCCAGTTTTAATCGATGTGATCGCCGTATCAGAGATCGCTGCGCCATTGGATTTTTCTTCCTCCATAGCAATTGCAATCCCTTGAATGGAAGCCCCTACTGTTCCTTCAGTATTAAAAAAATTCAAATGACGTTTCAGAGCTTCTCTTTGTTGTTCTTCATCGTCTGCGTAAAGTTTTTTAATTGCAGGAATCATCGATGCACAAAAAACTAAACTTTGAAGACGTTCATAAGAATTGGATAATTCACAGCCTAGTTGATAAATCCAAAAGGCTTTGGATAATTCTTTTTTTGTAATTTTTTTCTGTTCCAATTGTTGTTCATTTGCTTGTGTCATTTGTTCCATTATGCTGCCTCCTCACTCAATGCCTTGTTTCTAACTAAAAAGGCAATACAGATTCCTAAAATAGCGACGGCCATAACTTCTGCGCCAAAATATACTACTGCAACAAAACCAATTAAAAAATAAGGAATCAAATTTTTCTTGCCAATTACCATAATTGTTAAGGCGAAGCCTAACGCTGGTAAAATACCACCCATTACTTCAAAGCCGTGCATCAACCATGCTGGGATAACTTCTAAGACTTTATTCACCACGGATTGACCAAAAAAGTTCGCCGCAAAAACCAACGGAAAGCGAATTAAAAATCCTGCTAAAGCTGGATAAACAAACGCAGCTCGGTAAATCCCCCCATAATTTAACTCTTCCGCATATTTATCAGCCATATGCACCCACGTCGCATTGATGGTGCGCCGTAATTGATCCATAAAGACGCCTAACACACCAAAAGGAACAGCTAGTGCAACAGCCGCCTCGGCATTCATTCCCACACCTAAAGCAATCGGAATCGCGATTGCTGAAGCTAAAGCCGGATCACTAGGCACATTGCCACCCGGTGTGGAGGTGACTCCGAGATAAACAAGTTGAATCCCCGCCCCCACAACCATTGCTTCACTAAGTTTTCCTGTTGCTAAACCAGCCACCAACGCTGCACCTAATGGCTGAGACAGCATGCCTGAAAATGTGTACCCAAAACGCAAACGTGCAAACCAATAATAAAGTCCCATAATAATTGAAACACCTAAAACGCCCATATGATTCTCTCCTTTTTCTCTGATTATAGTGATTGATATTTTTCAATTAATTTTTGAATTGGTAGGGGATTTTCTTCGGGAATCGCTTGGAAGAAAACATGGATGCCCTTCGTTAAAAGTTCAGTCAAAATTGCAACATCTTCTTCAGATAAATTGATATTTTTTAAAACATTTTTCCGATTTGGTCCGCCACCTAAGCCACCAACTTGAATCTCCTCTTTAATAATTTCTTGGTCCACCATCGCTTTTAAGGTCGTTAAATCTGGCACTAAAAATAACACCTTTTTCTCTTCCTTTTCTTGCGATTCCCAATATTCTTTGGCACTTTCAATCCCTTTAATTACTACAGAAACCCCTGGAGGCGCCGCCATTAAATAAATACTTTGTAAAAATTCATCTTGCTCTAGTTCATCACTCACTACCAAAATTTCATTTGCACCTGATTGTTGTAACCATTTAGTCACTACTTGTCCATGGATTAAACGGCTATCGACTCTTGTTAATACGATTTTTGACATTCTGTTCACCTGTACTTTCTTATTTTGGAATTTCTAAAATTTGACAACTGTCTACTGCTGCTTGTTGAATCATCTCTGCATCTTGTAAACGAAATCCAGGACCACTTTGTTTCATGACGGATTCTAATAATAACGATGTGCATAATCCTGACACAATCAGGAGGTCATAATCTTTTGATAAACGTAATGCAACGTTACTAGGTGTGCCGCCTTTAACATCTGTTAAAATTAGCAACTGGTTGTGCCACGTTAATTGGTCAATTGTTTCTGTGACTCGTTCTAAATAATCCCCCAGTGAATCCTCTGCTTGTAATGCAACTTCATGTACATTTGTGACTTCTCCAACAATCATCTGGACGCTTTTGACTAATTCCAAGCCCCAACCATTGTGTGTTAAAAGTAAAATTGGTTCATTTTCCATAAACAAACTCCTTTGCTAATTAATCATTTTATTAAAAGCAATAAGTGTGCCAACTTTCATTTCCGTTTGAATTAAGCCTTTTCAAAGAGCAATTCATAAATATAGCGCACTTCCAAAGGTGGAATCAACAGATTATAGGACACTTCAAGCGGTCGAAACGCCATTTTTATGACAGATACAGCTTCTGGCAACTCTCGATATGACACTTCATAAGCTGTCGGGTCATATTCTGGATTCAACAATTGCCGTTCTAACATACAAGCACAATGAATGATAAAACGAAGTAAAATCTTTTCGTCACTTTTTATTTTAGTTTGCAAGCAAATGTCTGAATAAATCTTAGCTAATTCGATTGAAATGGTTGTAGGATTCAAAACCGTTAGTAAGTCTGTAATAGCTTCGATTGATAATCCTTGAATATATTTAGCTGAAACTTTTTTTAGTAACTCTTGGTTTTGTTTTTCTTCTAAATGATGGCCTAATAATTCGAAAACTAGCTGAATGCCCCGCTTCGATAGTAAATCTTGTAAAGAAATAAACGGAATATCTGGCACTTCTGTCTTTACGGTGCCAATGATACCAACGATTTTCTCTTCTTTCCGAACAAAAGAATGCAAGCGATCAATGTCTTCCACTTCTCTTTTCTCTAAAGTAATGATGCGTACATTCGTTAGTAATTCATTGGGAAAAGTTTTTAGTAACAATTGTTCAATTTTAATAGCAGTCCCCATGCCAGTTAGACAGGAAATAATGAGAACTTTTGCCTCGTTGAAGCGACCTTTACTGCAAATCAAGGCGCGATGATTTTTTTCTTTTAAGACTGGTAATAGATACTCAAACGCCGTCGATTCATAAATGACTTCTCGGGCCACTTCTAGCAATGTTAAGAGATTGATATTGCTAATTAGCAGCACTTCCATTTGAAACGTTTGACTGATAGCATTACCAAAGTAAACCAGGGAACCGATGTCCACCATTAAAATAATTTTTTTATACTGATTTTGCTTTACAATTGCACGGACTTTTTCTAATGTTTCTTCCACGGATTGATTAATCGGCATATCAACTGCACGCATGACCGTTGTTGAAAACAGAAGGTTGGTGTACTCAACCATACTGCTGGCCGTCGCGGTACCATGAGCAACGACGATAACGCCACAGTTTTCTTCGACTGAGTGCGCTCTTTTTTTAGCTGTGACTTTACGAATAAATAGATCAAAAAAGAGAATTTCCGTATCAGCAAAAGAAATCCCAAACAATGTTTGTAGAAAGTCCACCATGGTCTTAGCAGCTTGATACTGGGTTACTTTGCCAGAATAGATATTTTTGGTATCTGAATAAAACGTTTCATTCATTTGTGCAGAATAAAAAACAGCAGAATAAAGGTGGACAATTAAAATATTCTGGAAATCCTCTGTCAATTTTTCTTGGATTAATTGTTCAAAAAAGACAATGGCTTCTTGAATTTTTGGCTGCAATGTTTCGTCAATGGCCTCTATGGCTAGCGGTTCTTGAGCAAAAATATCCATATCATAAAGTTGCTCGACTTTGTTTTGCATGATTGCTAGCGCATCCTCTGTCGAAAGAGTTAATTTTTTCAAATCCGCATATTCTTTCAATAGAAAATTATAAAAACGATCATTTTTCAGACTTTCCGATTTGAGTAACTCTTGACTGCTTAAATAAAAATGGTTGTATTGAATCGTGAGGCCATCGTTAGGTATCCACTCATTAAAAGCCAGCAGACTTTCTACATCAGGTTGCTCTTTGACTGTCCCCTCGTTTGCTTCAATGCAAATAGTTTCCGTTAATTGATCGAATACTTCTAAATAGGCTTGTGCGCTCATAAATTGAATCGCCGCTTTCAATTCGCCAACGTTGGCTTCAAAATGAGTAAACGTTAATTGTTTCAACGCCTCATAACGAATATGGATATTCTTTTGAATCCGTTGACTTTCTTCTAAGAAAAAGGACAAAATCAATTGAATTTTTTCTTTCAAAGAGCGCTCGGCTAAAGCTGGAATGGCTAATGTCACAGGGATCCTTCTTAAAAACGTTTTCAAAAAATGTTGATTGACGGCTTCGGTTGTTGCAAAAATAAATTTTATCGATACATTTCTTTGTTTTTCGGCTTCACCCATCCGTGTAAAATACCCTTTATCCAAAACTGTAAACAATTTTTCTTGGCCTTCGCTCGTTAATCGATGGACTTCATCTAAAAATAAAAAACCGCCATCTGCCAACTCCACTAAGCCTTTTTGGTCATTGACGGCACCAGTAAAACTGCCTTTTTTATAGCCAAACAGATGCGAAGTTAATAATTCTGGATTGTTGAAATATTCTGCACAATTAAAATAAATAAACGGAACTTCTTGGTTCATTTTAACTTGATAAAATTGGTGTAATTGTTCCGCAATTAAGGTTTTCCCCACCCCAGATTCTCCAGTAAGTAAAATATTCAAGCCATTAGGCGGATATAAAATAGCGGCTTTCAACTTCTTGATGGCGTCTGCTAAGCTCCCATCAAAACCAATTACGTTCGCAAATGGATTCATTTTCAGTAGCTGCTTTTTCTTATGTATCTGTTCTGTCTGTTGATAAATGTCCTCTTGCAGCGAAGCGAGGGAATCATAGCACGTGCTACTTTTAAAAAAAGGAAACTGTTCCTCTAAGTAGTCTTTATCAAAAAATAACACCGGTCTTGATTTAACTTTAACGACTTGGTCTTTTCTCACTAATTCTGAAAGCTCTTCACTAACAGCGGTTCGGGTATAGCCAGAGGCCTGACTTAATTGCGAAGCCGTTGCGGGCAACAAGGTTTCTTTGCTACTTGGATTTTGTACGTGAAACTGTTTTAACGCTTGATGAATATTATCAATTCTCATAGTCTTTTCCCCATTTCTTTTTTGATCCAAAAGTTAATTTATTATACATTAAAACGGAAGCGGTTTCTTATTTACCATAAAAAAAATCAAGTCTTTAACCAAAAGATTAAAGACTTGATTTTTATTCTCCGTATTGTACAAGTTGTGTATTTTCACAATGAAAGTCCAAGAAATCTTGGATTTTTTTACCATTGAAGTAGTTATCAATGACTCGCATGACCGCATTGTGGCAAACAAATAGGTAAGTTTCCTCTGAAGCCAAGGCTTCCTCAATCAGGGGATAAATTCGACCCGCGACATCTAGGACTGATTCCCCTTCTGGAAACGGCAAGGAAATCTCAGAACGATTTTCTTGGAAAGCCGTTGTTTCAATCGGTTCACCATCATAAATGCCAAAATTCATCTCAATTAAACGAGGTTCTGTTTCAATCGTCAATTGATTTCGTTCTGCAATTTTACGGGCTGTTTCTTGCGCCCTTTTTAAAGGCGACGCCAGTAAACGGTCGATTTGAATTCCTTGTTTGGCAATTTTTTCAGCTACCAATTCCGCTTGTTGATAGCCTTTTTCGGTCAATTGCGCTTCCGCATGACCACAAATTCTACGGGCCACATTATAATCTGTTTCACCATGTCTCACTACGTACAGCATTTTTCCACCTCAGTTTTTTGTCTTGTGTCTATTTTATCTGAAATTTGGTCACAATAACACCCTATTTAGCGGTAACTTTCTGGTAATTTAAATTTGCCTTCTTGCTCAAACTGTTCGCCTACTTGGAATAAGAGATCTTCACGTCCACGAGCAGCCAGCAATTGAATGCCTAAGGGTAACCCCGTTGCCGTAACATGTGTGGGCAAGCTGATGGCTGGTTGTCCTGTCAAGTTAGCTAGTTGAGTATACGGTGTTAGCTGTAAACTTTTATCAAAATAATCATAGATTAATTCAGCTAATTCTGCTTCTGTTAATTCTGCTGCTTGCGCCATTCGTTGACGAATGTGCTCACTTTGCAAATCTTCGTTAATTTTTGGTGCTGAAAAAGCCGTTGTTGGTGATAAAAACAGATCAAATTTTTGAAAAAGTTCTTCCATCGTTACTGCTGCTTGATCCCACAACTGTAATGAATGAACATAGGTGGCTGCTGGAATCTTTTGGCCAAATTGATGCATGGTCCATGAAAAAGATTCGATTTCTTCTTTACGAATTGGGCGCCCGAGCCCCTGTTGAATGCTGTTCATCATTGCTGTAGTTTCTGCGCCGTTCATTTGATAATAGGAGCGAATCAGCGCTGCACCATCGACTGGATAAGGAATCTCAATGATTTCATGGCCAGCGGCTGCCAGAAAATCAGCCGCTTGTTTCGCCGCTTGTGTTGCTTCTGGCGAAATCATTGAGCCGATAGGCGAAGCGGTACACAGAGCAATTTTTAGCCGTTGTTTTTTAGGGTGTGTTTGCCATTCTGCCAAGGGCGCTTGGTAGGGGGCGCCACTGTGGCTACCACGTAGGCCATAGAATAACGCTTTGGTGTCTCTCATAGAAATAGTCAACGCAAAGTCAATCGAGGCACCTTGCCAGCCTCGCCAGCCTTCAGGGCCGACAGGCATGGAGCCACGGCTAGGTTTTAAGCCAATTAAGCCACTAAAAGAGGCGGGAATTCGGATGGAGCCACCGCCATCGCTAGCGCCGGCTATAGGAACAATCCCGCTAGCGACAACTGCGGCAGCGCCGCCACTGGAACCGCCTGGCGAATGTTCCAGGTTCCAAGGATTGCGGGCTGGCCCGTAAAGCGCAGGATCCGTAATATTTTTAAAGCCAAACTCTGGGGCGTTGGTTTGTCCTAAAGGCATCAAGCCAATCGTTTCTGCTTGTTTGACAAAGTTAGAAGTCGTTGTTGCAGTACTATTTTTAAAAAGTTGCGAGCCAGCCGTTGCTGACCACCCCGCTTTTTCTTGGCCTAACATTTTCAAAGGAAATGGCAAACCAGCAAATAGTGTGTCCTGCTGTTTATTTTTTTGATAAGTTGCTTCTGCTTTTTGGCTGTCAAAGGTTACAAAGCCATTGATCTTTGGATTTAACTTTTGGACTTTTTTCTCAATATCCTTTAAGAGTTCTGTGTGACTTACTTTCTGTTCTTTTAATTGTTGTACCCAATATAGTCCGTCTTTCATACAGACCCACCTCCTATACTATTCCTTATTAGTATAGCATGGTTTTTAGGGGTCATCCTGTGATGGTGATTTTCATTCGTCAAGAGTTTCTTTATTTTAAGTAAATAATTCGCCAATGTAAGGAAGCAACTGCGGATGCAGTTTGTAGCCTTTATACCGTGTATTTTGGATACCTTGTTTTTTAAAGCCCCCTACTTGAATTTTTTTATTTAATTTTGTCAGCTGTTTGGTCATTTTTTTTCGATTATTGGCTGTTTCTTCTGTGTCATATATTAATTTACAAAGGCGCTCCATTGGTAAGTGTTCTTTTGGCGTACTATACAAGACAGCCAGTAGTGCACGTTCTGCGGCTGTTAGCTTTATCCCCTCTACATCTAACTTTTCATCTTCTCGTTGGATGGGTTTATTTAATTCTGCCAAAAGGAGATTTTCTCTTAATGTATCCAAAGTCGCATCCAATCGTAACCAATTGAGAATGCCATATTGATAGCTAATGCTCAATTCTTCCGAGGTAGGAATGTCTTCCGAGCGAAGAAACAACGGCGTTTTAACTCTGGCTAATTCCTTTAGATATAAATATTGTTCTTTGCGAGGAATCGTTTCGCTGAGAATGATGGCATCAAATTTTCGATAAAACAAATGACTTTCCTTAATTTCACCAATCAGACACGTCGTACAAAAAACTTGATGATCTAAATGCTGTAAGCGGTTTTGAAAAGCGGTTTCTGATAAAATATTTTTTGTGATGACCATTATTTTCATTCTTGATTCCTCCTTAATTCTTTTTTAGTTCAAAATTTTCTCAATTTTCGTGTTTTGTTTTGATATATTTAGTATACTGGAATTTTTTCGAATTAAAATTTAGAAATTTACAAGCAAATCAGTCATTAACAGTCATTCCTGTAATCCCCGATTTATAAAGGATTTCCAATAGTCTTATTTAAAAAATGTTTGTTATTTAATCCTCAACGTGCTATTTTTTTAATTTTTTTCTTTTTTATTTAGCTGACAAACGTCAAAAGGTTGGTAGCTAATATCAACCTTTTGACGTTTGTTAGCTACTTTCTCTTGAAATCTTTGTATTTTTTTCTACTTTCACTAAAAAAAACAGCCAAAAATGGCTGTTTCTTTGCTATTTATATTTATTTCATAATATCGATTAAGTCTTTTTTTGAAGCTGCCGAGGCAGGGAAATAGCTAAATACAACCCCGATAAAGACAGAAATCCCGATGGCTAATGAAACCGTCATTAAGTCTGGACGAACAGAAAACGGTAGTGCCATTGAGGCTAAGTAGGCAATAATCATTCCTAAAAGATAACCAGTAATTCCGCCGATTAAGGTCAAGGCAATCCCTTCTGTTAAGAATTGCTTTTTAATATCACTGGCTGTCCCGCCCAATGCACGTCGGATACCAATTTCCTTAACCCGTTCTGAGACCGAAATGTACATCATATTCATAACGCCGACCCCAGCAATTACCAGTGAAATAGCCGCAATTGCGGAAATAAACAAGGTTAAATTATTTAATAAAGAGCCCATTTCTTTGATGGTATCTTTAACATTATATTCTTGATACGTCCCACTGTTTTTCATGGTTCCTTGTTGAGAGAGAGTTTTTATTGTTTCTTTCAATACTTGATCTGGTTGATAGCCAGGTGCTACTGTTAGTTTCAACGTAGATGTATCTTTTAGCTTGCCGAAATAATGTTCATAGGTCTTTTTGGGAAAATAAAGCAATGAGTCATCATTACCTGGACCAATGGCACCGCTGGTATTGGTTGTCACGCCAACAATGGTAAAAAGTTGCTCTTTATATGGAAAAGTTCGATTAACTGCTGCAGTTGGGTCTTGGTAGAGTTCTTTGGCAACCAGTTCATCCACCACCACTGTTTTATCCATTTTTGCATTGTCTCCATCATTCAGTTGGCGTCCCGCCAACAATTCTTTGGTGGTTTTGTTAGCAAGTTCATAGGTTACGGAAAGATTTTTCGGTCCTGCTTGAAAATTCAGTGTACCTTTTTGGGCGCCATCAACTTCTCTTTGATCAAAATCAATTTTTTCTACGCCAGGAACCATGCGCACGACCCCTAAATCATTGTCGGTAAACATCGCTTGGTCACTAAACATATCCGAAGTGTTGTAGGCCGAAAAAGAAATCTTTTTCACATTTTCTTTTTGTTTTTCAGCAGATAATTTATCGACCATGTCTTCTTTAAAGCCGTTACCGATAGCCACGATGGTAATCACCGAAGCGATCCCGATGACAATCCCTAGCATCGTTAACAAGCTGCGTCGCTTATTTTTCAAAATGGAACGGAAGGCGGTTTTCCAAATAATTGAACGTTTCATGTCAGCACCTCCTCTAAAATCTTTCCATCACGAACTTTAATCAAACGATTGCAGTATTCAATTGTTTCTTCATCATGTGTCACTAAAATAATGGTAACACCTTCATTGTTTAATTGCTGAAAGAGCGTTAAAATTTCTTCCGATGTTTTACTATCTAAAGCCCCAGTTGGTTCATCTGCAATAATAAAACTTGGCCGATTGACAATCGCACGCGCAATGGCAACACGTTGTTGTTGTCCGCCCGAAAGTTGTTTTGGATGCTTCTTGCCTTTATCTGGCAAGCCGACTTTTGTCAGAACTTCGTGGACACGATCTTTGGCTTCTTTTGGGGTTAACCCACTATATAAAAGAGGTAATTCAATGTTTTCTTCAACTGTTAGTGTTTCAATTAAACTAAAATTCTGAAAGACAAAGCCGACTGCTTCATTTCTAATTCGGGATAGTTCCTTATCAGAAAAGTCGCCAATTTCACGGTCTTCAAATAAATACGTTCCTTCAAACTTTTTATCAATAAAGCCTAGCAAATTAATCAAAGTCGATTTCCCAGAACCAGAAGGACCCATAATCGCTAAAAATTCTCCAGCGTCTACTTGGAGGTTAATATCATCTAACACATGCAGTGTTTCTTCTTCGGAATAATAATATTTATGAATATGGGCTAGCTTAATCATTGGCAGCTACCTGAACATCTTGATTATCTTTTAATTCTTTATTGGGATTGGCAATCACTTGGTCTTTCCAATTCAAGCCACTTTTGACAACTTTACGACCTAAATTTGTTTCTGTTTCAATCGGTGTTTTTTTCGCTTTGCCCGCTTTGTAAACATAGACAAATTCTTTTTGGCCTTCTTTTTGGATTGCTGCTGTCGGTATAATCATTTGCTTTTGTGGCACAGCGATACTAGTAGACAAGCCTTCTGCCCAAGGAAAATCACCTTCTACTGTAAATTGATAACTCACTACTGGATTGCCTTCATTTTTAGCTATTGGGGTTTGCGCAATGGAAACAATTTTGCCTGGCGCTGATTTGCCTGAACCAACGGTCGTCACTGTTACTTCTTCCCCTGTCTGTAATTTATCGTAATCATATTCGGTTACTTTTCCTTGAATATTTTTCTTTTGTGTTGCAATTTTAATGACTGGTTTGTCGGTACTACTCATAGCACTAGCATCGACAGTGACTTGGCCATCAATTGGTGCTGTAACGACTGTGTTGACTTTGCCACGTGTTTGTTCAAGCGTGTTTGCTGCTCCGACGGCATCACTGTTGACTAATTGAAGGGCTTGGTTAGCTTGGGCGACTTCACTATTCGCAGCACTAACAGCTTCATTCAATTGCTGAATTTCCGCATTTAGTGTTTCTTTCTCTTCAGCCTCTTTTGCGGTGTTTAATTTTTGCTTGGCTGCAGCAACTTTGTTTAAGGCTTCATTGTATTTTTGAGTTGCTAAGTTAACGTTCTCTTGTGCTTGTTGGACTTGAAGATTGTTTCGATTAACAGCATTCGCTTGTTCTGTTTCTGTGGCTTGGATGTCTGAGTTATTGTACGTTAACAATGGACTATCTTTCTTGACTTCTTTACCATTTTCAACATTTATTTCGGCAATTTTTCCTAAAGAAGGATCAAAGAAAATATCCCGAGTATCTAAAAAACTCACTTGACCATCTAATTTTAATGAGGCCATTTCTGTAATGGTATACGTTGTGTATTCAGGTTCAACTTCTTTTGAAGAAAAAACTGTTTTTGCTCCGATAAATCCGACGACGACCACTGCGGCACCAATACCGAACCACACTTTTTTATTTCGCTTCTTCTGGCCTGACTTTTTCATTTATTTGTTCCTCCTTGATTTCTGTTGACGAGTTTGTCATTTTATTTAGTATATAATGAATAAAAAAACTGGTCCCTTCATCTTCCTATCATTCCTCTTACAGTTTTGACACATCTTTATCTAACAAAAAAACGTTTATCCTGTGTAAAAGGATAAACGTTTTTTGTTATTTTATTGTTCTAATTGACCCAACCAGCCAGATGTACCACCTAGAACATTGGTTACTTGATACCCTTGTTGACTGAGAAACGCACACGCTTGTGCGGAGCGCGATCCCATTTGACAAATCAGATAATAGGGTTGGTTTTTATCTAATTGCTGATAATTTTCGGTTAAAGTACTTAAAGGTAAGTTGATGGCCTGAGGGACATGCCCCAGTTGGTATTCCATTTCTTCTCGTACATCAATAATCGGTAATTTTTTTCGTTTTGCTTCCTGATAAAATTCAGGCATGCCAATCGTGTTATACATTTTCTAGTTCCTCCGGTTTTACCATTCGATATAGCGCAAAAGCACCATCTAAATTTTTGGCTGAGATGCCTGCTTGTTTTAGCATCCGTTCTGCAATATAACTACGCAAACCGCTGTGACAACTAACAATGTACTCCGTTGACTTGTCTAATTCCTCCAAACGTTCTCTTAACTCATTTAAAGGAATAGACACAGCATTTTTAAATTGACCATTGGCTCGTTCGGCGGGATTACGGACATCTAATAAAACAGCCCCCTTAGCTAATTCGTTGGATAACTCATACCATTGAACGTTTTCACTCAATCCTTCTGCAAGGTTCATCGCTGCATAGCCTAACATGTTCACAGGATCTTTCGCTGAACCAAACGGCGGCGCATAGGTAAACTCTAATTCAGGCAAATCAAAAATAGTTAACTGTCCTTTAATAGCGGTCGCAAGAATATCAATCCGCTTATCTACGCCCTTGGCCCCAATTCCTTGTGCGCCATAAATTTCCCCTGTTGTAGGATGGAAAACTAATTTTAACTGAAGATCTGTTGCGCCAGGATAATACCCCGCATGGTCTTTTCCACTGATATGCACAACAGCTGTTGTTAGTCCAGCAGCTTTAGCAGCCCGTTCGCTTAAACCAGTTGAAGCGGCGGTTAAATCAAAGACTCGCACAATGGCGGTCCCAATGCTTCCTTGATTTTTTCTCTCTAACCCAGCAATCACATCCGCTACTTGACGTCCTTGGCGATTGGCGGGAGAAGCTAAAGAAATCAGCGCATCTTCTTGAGTGATTTGTTGTTTCACTACAATAGCATCCCCAACCGCATAAATATCGGGTTGATTCGTTTGATAGTGTTCATCAACAACAATACCGCCACGTAAACCAGTTGCTACACCTGCTTCAACTGCTAAGGTATTTTCTGGTTGGACCCCCACCGACAAAATGGTTAAATCAGAAGCTAATGTTTGACCGTCTTCTAAGCGAATCACTTGCCCTTCTTCTTCAAAAGCAACCGCAGATTGTCCCGTAATTACTTGAACATTGTTTTTGCTTAATTCAGCTTTGACAAAAGCGGCCATTTCTTCGTCTAATGGCGGTAAAACATGAGGCGCTTTTTCCACGAGAGTGACTTCTAATCCGCGTTTTTGCAAGTTTTCTGCCATTTCCAAGCCAATGAAGCCTGCGCCAATCACGACGGCTCGTTTTGTTTCTGGTGTCAAGGCTGTCATAATTTGATCTAAATCAGGAACATTTCTTAATGAAAAAACATTTTTGGCTTCTGCCAATCCTGTAATTGGTGGCACAAAAGGTTTCGCCCCTGGTGATAAAATTAATTTGTCATAGTGTTCTGTTAAAATTTCTGTTTCATGTTTCACTGTGATCACTTTTTCTATTGGATCAATCGCCACGACTTCATGGTGAGGACGAACATCTAAATTAAACCGTGCCTTTAACGCTTCGGGTGTTTGAACAAGCAGTTGCTCTCTTTCTGCGATTTCGCCAGAAACGTAGTAAGGCAAACCACAGTTTGCAAATGAAACAAAAGGGCCTTTTTCCATGACAACAATTTCAGTATCTTCCATTAAGCGACGTAAACGTGTCGCTGCTGACATGCCACCAGCCACGCCTCCGATAATTACAATTTTCATTTATTTTCCTCCTTTAATTTGACCAAACCATTGGGACATCCCGCCACGAACGTTAATCACGTGATAGTTTTTTCTCGCTAAAATTTTGGCCGCATTTTTACTGCGCATGCCGGACTGGCAAATCACATAGACTTCGTTAGCGGATTTGTTGTAGGCGGGAATTTTGTTAAGTGGGACATTAATCGCTTGTGGAATATGCCCTGCGCGGTATTCGCTAGGTGTCCGGACATCTAATAACGTTATCTCTTTAGATAAACGTGACTGCAATTCCTTTGTTGAAATACTTGGCGTTTTTTTAAACAATTGAAATAACATCTTTTTCTCCTTCTCTTATATACCTTACGGGGTATATTTAACATGAAAAAGTTAGACTTGTCAACTGAAGAGATTTCTGCCATTTTTAGATTCAAAGAAAAGATAGTTGACAAAAATACCTCGTGTAGGTATATTTTAAACCAATCACTACTCTTAAGGAGGAGCAAAATGACTGAAGAAAAAAAGAAAGTGCTGAATCGTTTACGCCGTACAGAAGGTCAAATTCGCGGGATTCAAAAAATGATTGATGAAGAAAAAGAATGTATCGATGTTATCACTCAGTTGAGTGCGGTCCGTTCTAGTATTGATCGCGTAATGGGGATGATAGTTGCGGAGAATTTAAAGCATTGCTTTGAAAATCCTGAAAAAGATCCTAAAGAACAAGAAGAGCGATTAGCACAAGCGATTAATATGATTGTCAAAAAGTAAAACAACGCAAACTTATTCAATGAAAGATAAGTTTGCGTTGTTTTTTTATTTATTAGACGAATCTGCCCCGCGTTTTTTTAAATTGACAAGCATAAAAAGAATCGTGCCAATTAGTAAAATCACAACGGCGATATAAAAGCCCATGACTTTCGAACCCGTTGTGTCAGAAATTTTCCCAGTCAAAGCTGGGGCGATCACAGATGACATCATGCCGAAAAAGTTAAACACGCCCAAAGTAGTGCCAATTCCAATTTTTGGTGCATTTTCACCTAGCCAAGAAATAATAATCGGTTCTACAGCTAATTTTCCTAAGAACCCATACATAATTAAAGCAATTAATAACAACGTCGCATTACTTACTTGTACAGTTAACAAGAGCATGGCTGTTGCTAAAAATTCTAAAACAACGATGAATTGAACTTTTTTATGCATGTACTTATCCGCCAACCGACTAAAAAATAACGCTCCTGGAATAGAGGCAAATGCGACCAGCGAAGAGGACAATCCAATTGCTGCTCCTTGGAAACCACGTTCGGTACTTAAAAAATTAGGTAACCAAGTCACAATCATATAATATGCATAACAAGTGCCAAAATATAAAATATACGCAAATAGCATATGTGGCGCAAACAGTTTTTTAAAGGGCACTTTTTCTTTTACCGCTCCGTTATCTTTTTCATCAACAACGGTTGGCTGAATCAAGGCCATGTCTTCTTTATGATTGCGAATAATCACTTGAAAAGCCACTAACATACAAATAATCATAAAGGCGGAAATGTACATCATCACTTGCCAAGGCAATCCTTTTTGGGCAACTAAATAACTAGATAAAATCATCCCTAAACCTGAACCAACGGCTGAACCACTGTTGACAATAGCTGTTGCAAAACTTTTTTTGGCTTGAGGAATGTTTTGCGACGTCAACGAGTAAGCCGAGCCATAGAAAGAACCACATCCTAAACCTGCCAATAAGCTACCTAAGTAAATTGTTCCAATCGTTCGGGCTTGGGCAATCAGTAATGCTGCCAGCGCAAACAAGATAAAGCCTGGAATTAATACACGTTTTTTCCCAATTTTGTCTACCAAGAAGCCTGCAGGAATCTGCATGACTACGTAACCGAGAAAATAAAAGCTAGAAATGGACCCTAGGGCCGTATCGGAAGCGTTACCATTTAGAGACGCGCGAATTTGTGGATAAACGGGAGAAAGCGCGGAACGATAAATCCAGATTGTTACCCAGCCCATACATAGTAAAATAACGATTTTTTTCCAATAAGCCAACGAACTTTTTGTCTTGTCTGTCATTTTCTTTTCCTCCACCAATCATTTTTTTGGTTAACGTTTCACAAGGAACAAAAGCACTACGCTTTTTTACGTAGTGACCTTTGTCCTACCTTCTTTTTTAGTTTAAATACTCAGCCAATGCATGAGTACTACCGCTACCGCCTTCAAATTGATAACCTTGGTGTTTCAATACAGTCTCAAAGGCACTTAAGAAATGCAACACATTGTCTTCGCGACTGCTGTAACCCATATTACCGACCCGCCAAATTTTTCCTTTTAAATCACCGAAGGAAGAGGCAATTTCAACTTTAAAATGATCCAATAATAAGCTCCGCACTTTTTCACCATCAATTCCTTCTGGAATGACCACAGGAATGACTGTTGGTGTTTTTGTGTCTAACTTCCCGAAAATTTCTAAGCCCATTTTTTGCAGACTTTCAACTAAAATACGATCGTTTTTCCGATGGCGTGCGTAGACATTTTCCATGCCTTCTTGAAGTAACAAGCGCAGCCCTTCATGTAGCCCATAAATCATTGTAGTCGCTTCTGTATGGTGATTTAAGCGCTCTGGTCCCCAATATTTTTCTAATTGCGATAAATCCAAGTAGTTACTTTGAATGAACCGTTCATTCCGCGCATCCGCGCCAAGCCCTAACTCTTTTTGGTAACGGCCCGCCAGATAATCGGCTACACGTTGGTTGTAGGTAATTAAAGAAAGGCCTGAAGGTACGCTGACACATTTTTGAGTGCCTGCTACCGCAATATCAATCTTCCAATCATCGACCTTTGTTTCAACACCGCCGTAAGTCGCCACCATATCTACTACAAAGAAAATTTCATTTTCCCGACAAAAGGCGCCAATTTGATCCAGTGGTTGCATTTGTGCATTCGCCGTTTCGCCGTGGACCATCGCAACAATTTTTGGTTGATGTTCTTTAATCGCTTCAATCACCGTTGTTTGTTCAAACGGTGCGAGCCAGTCCTTTTCTAAATAAATGACTTCGGCCCGGGCGCGTTCGCAAATTTCACCTAATAAATAAGCAAACCGGCCATACGCAGGCACAAGCACTTTGTCGCCTGGCTCAATCAACGCAAATAACCCCGCTTCCAAGCCTGAACGTGACGTGCCATCAATGGCAAAGGCTTGTTGATTCTTTGTGGCAAAAGGTACTTTAATCATTTCCCGAACTTCATCCATAATTTGTAGAAATTCTGGATCAAATTGCCCTAAAATTGGTTGACCCATTTGACGAAGTACCGATGGATGGGCTTCGACTGGTCCCGGCGTCATGATTGTTCGCCGTACAAAATTTGGTTGTTGATACATAGTAATCCCTCACTTCATTTTTAATTCTTCTCTTTTATTATCTTTGGAAAAACCCAGAAATTCATTGTTCAATTTGCACTATTTTGACTTTGTTTTTTAGACATATTCAATAACTATCTTTTGTACTCCTTTTTATTCTTCGCTATACTATAAAAAAAGGAGGTTGTTGTGATGAAAATATTAGCTGAGGTCTTGGCTTTACCAAGATTTTCTGACTTACAATTATTATCGTCTCACTCAAACTTAACACAGCCCTTGGAAAGTGTAGAAATCACGGAAACACCTGATGTGGCTGATTTTATCCCTAAAAATGTCATGATTTTAACAACGGCAATGATTTATAAAGATGATCAAGAAAAATTGAAACCTTTTATTGACTCGCTAAAACAAGCAGAGTGTACGGCTTTAGGAATCAAAGTTGGGCGGTTCCTTGACGAAATTTCACCAGAAATTGTTGCCTATGCCAGTGCCGTTGATTTGCCCCTGATTAAAATTCCTAGCACACAGCCACTAGGCGGGTTGTTGCATGAAATTGTTGGCTATCTTCGTGATAGCAAAACCGAGCAGATGTCTGTGGCATTTGACATCCAAAAGCGTTTTTCAACATTATTAATGCAAGATGTTGATGCTACGCGTTTCATCGCTGAATTTGCGAAAATTTTAAATGCGCCAATTATTTTATTAAGTCCTTGGCAACAGGTGATTGCCCACTCGAATTATTTTTATGGCAATCAAAAATCGGCGGAGTTTTTCATCGAACAATTATCAAAAGACCACTTTCAACAATTGGCACAAGAAAAGAAAATCTTTCGTTTACAGGATGAGCGACAAGAAAACATTCAAGTAGCTGGCTTTCCAATTCGTGTGAACGATTATTTTCCCTATTATCTATTGGTCTTATCTCCTGAACAGATTCCTTATCCTATTTCTGAATTTGCCATTGATCAGGCCATTTTAGTTTTGACTTTTATGTTATTTAAAAACCAGAAAATTGCTGAATCTTTTGAGCATCTCAAAACAGACTTTTTGGACCGCTTGCTTGATACACATCAAGAAGCGCTGAGTAAACATCAAAATTGGTTGGAACTTTGGAAAAATTATCGTTTAATCAACAGTGATTATTATCAATTAGCGATTGTCTACGGCGTGACTAAACCAGAAAATGAAACCCATATTCGTTATCAGCAAGCGGAAGGGCAACTAATTTTCCAATGGCTCAAAGAACAATTGCCGGAAATCCTGCCAGATGTCGCCTTGTTTAAATTAAAAAATCAAAATAAAAGTATCTTGATTTTTCAATCTAAAAAAAATGACCATTTGATGATTTTGCAAAACCTCGCTGAACGTTTGCAACAGGCTTTGCCTATTACCATTCGCTTTGCTTTAGGCAATGCTTATGAAAACCTAGAAGATTTGCCTAATTCTTATATTGAAGCTTCCTCGACATTAGAGGCTTCTTTACACGCTCAAAAACCAGCGACTGTGCAATTGTTCCATCCCAAAGGCCTAGCTGGACTTTTTGAAAAGATTGGCACTGAAGATGTTGAATACTTTTGCCAGCAACAATTGAAAGAGTTGGCCTATCCGACGGAACCGACGTTACAAGAATTACGAAAAACCTTGAAAGTTTTTTTAGATTTCAATTGCGAAATTACTAAAACGGCCAACGCTCTTTATCTTCACAGAAACACCATTAAATATCGCATGAATCAATGTGAAAAATTATTAGATACCTCTATTCAAGAGCCTGAGACGAGTTTACTCTTACGGGTAGCGCTAGAACTTTCAGGAAAATAATTAACAGGAAAATAGCCGAATAAAAGTAACGTCTACCAAGAAGAAGGACTCTACCGTTCACCACTGCGTGTTCAAATCCTATTGTTCCGAGGTCATTACTTTACATTCGGCTTTTCTTTATAATTCTGGTTCACGATTGGCATCTTTGGAATAAACGTACATTAGCGGTTCTTCACGACCAACCGCATAGGCTGCTTGTGGCACATAGGCACTCATGAAAATATAGTCCCCTTTTTCCACTGGATACCATTCATTGTCCAAATTGTACATCCCTTGGCCACTAATTAAATACGCACCATGCTCTTGGACATGCGTTTCAATATAGGCATGACTAGCGCCTGGTTCAAAAGATAAGATATGCATATTCATATCAAAGTCAAACTCTTTCGGCAATAAACTCCAAAGTAAAACGTCTGTCATTCCTTCATATTCTTCGGGTTGTTGGTCATGAATTGACCCAACCACTTTATAAGGTTGATGGCCTGCCAACGGCTGATAGCGTTTTTTATATAAGAAAACTTCTGTGTCCGCTTCCTGTGCGTTCGCTAAATACATTTTCATTTCAGGCGTAAAGTAGGCGTAGCCCCCGGCTTCAAGTTCATGAGTTTCTTGACCATCTGAAACGCGCAAACGACCGTCAATGACATAAACCAACGTTTGAATCCCGTCGCCACCAAAACCAGTTGTTTGTTGACCATTTTTATGAAACGTAGCAATGTAATCCACAAATGTCGCACCTAATTTAGGCGATCCCAAAATGGAAATATCGACATTTTCAAAACCAGGTACTGCATTTTGCACCAAACCATCATGGGGAATAATGGCGTAATTGTCTTTTTTTATCACAGCTCTTGATGTTAACAATTCTTTTTGGTAACCAACTCGATTATTTTTATAACCCATCACAATTCTTCCTTTTCTATCTTATTTATACGCTAATTCATATAAGGTATCTGCTAAAAGCTTGACGCCTTCAACCAAATCTGGAAATGCCGTTGCTTCTGCTGGATTATGACTAATCCCACCAATACTTGGCACAAATATCATCGCTGTCGGGTAATGGGGCGCAATAATTTGCGAATCATGCCCAGCACCACTATGCATCATACGATACTGATACTTGCCTTCTTTGGCTTTTTGTTCAATAACTTCTACAATTGCTTGATTCATCGGTACAGGGGCTTCATCCATCCAGCGGTCAATCGCAATCGTCAAGCCTAATTCTTGAGCAATTGTTTTCATCCGTTCTTCTAATTCACCGGTAAAATGTCGTAAAAAAGCAGCGTCGGTATGACGGCAGTCAATTGTAAATTCCACTTCTCCAGGCACCACGTTGACTGTATTGGGTTTCGGAATAACTTTGCCGAATGTTAAAACTAACGGATCCCCAATTTCGTTCGCACGATCAATGGCTTCTGCACAAATTTTAGCAAAGCCATATACCGCATCATGACGGTAACTCATTGGCGTAGTGCCTGCATGATTGGCTTGCCCTTTTAAGTTAACCGTGTAGCGACGTTGCCCTACAATACTATGAACAACACCGACTTGGAGCTTTTCGTTCTCTAAAATATTGCCTTGTTCAATATGAATTTCGACAAATGCTTCAATGTCCTCACGTCTAGTTTGCTCCTGCCGAAAATCAAAGCCTTGGCGATGCATCTCATCAACAAACTTTTTGCCTTCGTTGTCAGAGATGTCGACTACTTCTTCACATTTGGCTTCACCAACGACATTTTTGCTTCCCCAGAAAACCGTTGGAAAACGACTCCCTTCTTCTTCAGCCATGGAAAGCACTTCTAAAGAACGCCGTGGTTTCCCATATTTATCTAATAAATATTGAACAGCCGTCATGGAAGCAATGACACCATATTGACCATCTAATGTCCCACCATTAACTACTGTGTCGATATGTGACCCAGTTAAAATCGTTTCCTGAGGAAATTCCGTTCCTGCCACTCGACAAAACAGATTCCCGACTTCGTCAAATTGCGTTTCCAGTCCAAACGCCTCAGTTTGGCTTTGCACATACTTTTGTGCTGCCAACCACGAATCTGTATAAAGTAAGCGTGTCATCCCTCCTTCAGGATCACTCCCAATTGCTGACAACTCTTCGATTCTTTGTTTTAAAACTTTTTCCAAGTCCATCACAAAACCTCCTGACTGATTACACTCTGATTGTAAACGTTTCCCTAGTCATCTTCATTGTACTTATCAAACAAAATTAAGCCTTTTTTTGTGCAAAACAACCAACGAACATCCTCTAACTCGTGGACAGAGGCGCTAATTCAATCACGCTTCTGTCCCTTTCCATTTCTAAAATAGGTGTTTAATTTTTGATAAATACGCCGTTAAACGCCTCGGTTACCCCAGTTTCTTGTGCGTAAATTGTTTTGCCTCTTAAAATTGTTTGAATCACTTGGGCCCCAATTTCACGACCAATGTAAGGACTAATTTTATTTCGATATTCTAAATCTTCTGCTTTTAAGATATACGGCGCATTAGGTTTAATTAGTACAAAATCGGCATCCTTACCAATGCTGATGCGGCCCTTTTGTGCTAAGTGATAACGGTCAGCTGGGTTTGCTGCAATCATATCCGCGAATTGTTTCAAGGATAAACCACGTTTTTGGACGGCTTCATCGAATAACACATCGACGTTATTTTGAACACCAGAAATGCCGCCCCAAGCTTCAAAAGCATTGGTTGTATCTTTTAAGTCTGGCGTACAAGGAGAATGGTCAGAGGTTACAAACGCGATGCCGCCTGTTTGCACGTGGTTCCATAATGCGGCTTGTTGGTCCGCGTCACGAATCGGCGGCGAACATTTGACAACTGGACCAATGGCATCAAGTTCATCCGTGGTAAAATATAAATAATGCGTACATGTTTCACAAGTCACATCTACCCCTTCTGCTTGGGCTTTTAAAACTTCTTCCACGCCTTCTTGACAAGCCACATGACAAATATGAATCCGACAACCTGTTTCTTTGGCAAATAAAATGGCTTTTTGAATCGCTTCAACTTCGGTAAACACAGGACGTGTAGCTACATATGCCGCTAAAGTCGTTTCACCATTTTGATAAGCTAACGCGCCTAATTTATCCGTAATTGGCGCATTTTCTGCATGGATTGCTAGCACTTTACCAGTTTTGGCGACTTGTTTCATTCCTTCATATAGCGAATAATCGTCGACATTTTGAAAATCTCCTTCAATTGAACGATCGCCGCACGTTCCTAAAAAGCATTTATAGCCGGAAACGCCTCCTTCATCAAGTTCCTGAATCCCGCCAGCCAAGTTGGTCGGGACTACGCCGCCAAATGACCCTACATCTACTTTTAGTTTATTTTCTCCTACCTTGTATTTGATCTCAAGAGAGGTCTTATCCACGGTTGCTGGAATCTGATTTAAAGGCATTTCCATAAAGGTCGTCACGCCCCCTTTGGCACAAGCGGCCGTTCCTGTGACATACCCTTCCCATTCATCGCGGTAACCACCACCAGGATCGGTAATATGAACATGAGCATCCACCATCCCAGGACTAACGACCAAACCCGTCGCATCAATCACACGTTCTCCCGACAAGTCTTGCCCGATCGCTACGATTTTTCCTCCTTGAACGGCGACATCCGTAATGACTTCTCCAGTTTCTAAAATAACTAACCCGTTTTTAATCACTAACTCTGCTTGCATTTATTTTCCCTCCTGATAAGCTGTTTCTTTCACTTTTTTTGAATCCCAAGTCCATTTTTTTAACACTAAGTACAGCACAAAACCTGTGGCAAAGCCCACAAACCACGAAATATCAGCAATGATTTTAACCTGTGGAATAAATTGACCACTTAAGGAAAGAACCAACGCCAGAATAGTAGCGACATACGCCGGCTTGTTTAATCCGTAAAAAGGATTGGCTTCCTCTTTTTTGTGTTTATCTACGTATAAAGCATTTAAATTAATTTGTTGCTTTTGAACAAAATAATAATTCGCAATCATCACACCAGCGACTGGTCCTAAAACAGCCCCAATTGCGTTCAGAAAAATAAAAATACTATCGGCGTTTTCCATCAGTTTCCAAGGCATAATGAGAAAGCTGATAACACTGGCAATCATGACGCCTTTTTTATACGTCATTTTTTTAGGAAATAGCGCCGCCAATTGATAACCTGCCGGAATGATGTTCCCCGTTGCATTCGTTGAAATAGTCGTTAATAAGAAAACCGACATGGCTAAGACCACCACTGCCACATTATCTAAACGATCAATAATGTTTAAAATATTCCATTCCTGAATCCCAAAATACAACGAACCACCTAACAGAATAACCACACTGGAAAAAGCGAAAATCCCATAACCAACAACTAAACCTGCTGTTTGCCCCACAACCTGAGCACGGGTCGAGCGCGCATTCTTAGTAAAATCCGCCACACTCGCACCAGGCGCTGACCAAACGGCCACAACCGAGTTAAAAATAATCAGATACGCCACAAGTGGATTGACTGAACGAATCGCACCAGAAACTTGATAGGACAAAATTGGTGTTAAACCGCCCCCAGCTCGAATGGCCCAAATCGTTAATCCAATAATAACGACATAAATCAACGGACTTAAAATGGCGGTAAACCGGTTCAAAATTTTGCTACCACCGAAACCTATTGCCACATTTAAGAGCCAGAAAAGAGTAAACGCCATTAATTCAGGTAGCCTGAGACCAAAAAACTGGAATGATCCACCAATTTCTAAAAAGTTCGGCCAAAATTTCCCGAGAATAATTAATAAAGCCAGCGATCCTGTAAATGTTTGCAGACCAAACCAAGCAATCGCGGCCACACAACCTCTTAAGAACCCTGGCAGTTTTGCCCCGAGACTGCCGTAAGTAGACTGTAAGTGCATCGCAAAAGGAATGCCATATTTAGAGCCAGCCACGCCATTCAAATTCATGAAAGTTGCTACAATGAATGAGCTTAACACAACTGCCAGCATAACTTGCAGCGGCGATAAACCTAAGAAAATAAAGCCGCCCACTGCTGCATAATTCGGGATATTATGAATCGAACCCATCCATAATGTAAAAAAATTGCGCGCGCCCATTGTCCGTTGTTTCGGGCTACTTGGCAACAAATCCTCATTGTAGCCACGTGCTTTCATCGCTGTTTCTTCTTGAGCTGTTACTCGAGACACATTTTTCTCCACGACAAACTCTCCTTTTTATTAAAAATTTTTTTCTATTAAAACACCCTGCCTTCTCTTTTTTGTCACTTTTGCACAAACATGCGTACTACTCTCATCACACAAATTGTAAGCGCTTTTTATAACAAGAATCATTAGTTAACCCAACTAAATAACAAACGATTCTTTGTTCACTTTGAACGAAAAAATAGCAACCTTTTTTATATCGTCCTCTCACTCTAGAAAGTAAGAAACAAATCTTTTTATTCACATATTATGTACAAATTCTCTTTTCAAATGCTAAAATACGCTTATTATTAAAAATGACATAAATAAATTATACAGTTAAATGAAATCCAACACAACATTTTTTAATCAAAAACACACAAAACAGATAAACTGAAGTGGATTTTCAGGAAGAGACCCATCCTGAAAAAAGACACTGACAAAAGATTTTTCTCACAAGATTGACAATTTTTCACAGATTCAAAATCTTCTTTTTCAATTTTTACGTTTTAAAAAATAACATTTTGAAAATAAAAAAATGCTTAATTTTAATCAAAAAAATAAACAAAGATTTCTGATTTTATCAGAAATCTTTGTTTCTAAATTTTCTTGCTATAATTCCTTTAACAAAATAAAATCCGTCTGTTCATCGTCTCCCATAAAAAATGAATGTTGACTGTAATAGCGGTAGCCAATCGTTTTATAAAATGCCCGCGCCGCATCATTGTGTTCCCAGACACCTAGCCACAGTGCTTTTTTACCAAATTCACGAGCTTTCTCTTCCGCCAGTTCTAACAATTGTGTCCCCAGCTTCTTTCCTTTAAACGCAGGCAAAATATACAATCGCTCAACCTCGAGCTTTTCTGGCCCCATCGGTTCCGTTTGTGCCCTCTCACGATTTAATTTCATGTAGCCAGCTAATTGATTATCGACAAAGATAAAATAAAAGTCAGAGTAGGGATTAGCCAATTCCTTTTGTAATTTTTCTAAATTGTAGGCTTCTACTAAATAGGCTTGCATATTTTCTGGGGTATTATATGGTCCGAAAGTATCTGTATAAGTTTCAATGCTGATTTCTTGTAACGCTGGTGCATCTTCTATTGTTAATTGTTTTATTTCTCCCATCGACCAGTCGTCCTTTCCTTAATAATTTCGAGTGTTCCCTTTTTTGACAAATTCCCAATCTTCGCTGACATTTTTACGCATCCGGACTAAGTACTCTGCCAATTGTGAAATTTCCACTTCTGACAAGCCTTGCAAAGCAACTTGATTCGAGTGTTGATTTTCGCGCACAATGATTGGATAAACGTTTTTCCCTTTTTCTGTGGCATAAATCCGCTTAATTTTTTTGTTGCTTGCATCTTCTTGACGATAAATAAAGCCTTGTTCTTCCAAACGCTTAATCGCCCGCGCCGCTGTGGTTCGATCAACTTTAATCAGTTCGGCGATCTTTTCTTGGATAATTCCAGGATTTTCACAGACCCTGACCAAATAAAGATATTGTCCTCGTGTTAAAGATAATTCCTTAAATTCAATATTACTGATTGAATCTAAGGCCCGCGCAATCATGCCAATTTCTCTTAAAATATCTGTCACTAGGACACTTCCTTTCGCTAATATTTTATGATTGTCATTACTTTAACTTATTTTTGTTGCAAATGCAACAAAAATAAGTATAAAAACTACAGATTTAAACAATTTGAGCATTTGTGAAAATAAAATAATTATTCCTTTTGTTATATTAACAAGTAAGATAAAATTAGTTATAGCGTCTATAGGAGGAATAGTATGAAAAAATTATTTTGTGTTATTTTAGTTATTTTTTTAACAGGTTGTAGTTCTCAAAAAGCGAATGAACCTAAAAAACAAGAAAATTCTACCAATCATACAACATCAATGAAAAGCAGTACTAATCATTACAGTTCTAGCACAGAAACAAGCTCTAATAATAAACTAAAAAAAACTTCAGAAAGTGCCAGTACCGCTCAGGCTTCGGCAAAGTCTAAAAATGAAGTATCCACAAATGTCGAAGAAGCAAATTCTTTAGAAGCAACACCTTATGCTGTCGATCTTAGTAGCTTAAACAATCCACTAGTATTTAATTTTAAAGGAATGAATGTGCCAACTTCAATTACGTTAGAGAACTTAAATTCAACACCAACTGCTACCTTCCGAACTAAATTGTTTGGGGCTGAAAATGATCAAGTGAAAGAAGCCATTAATAAATATGAGCTATCTATAAATACAATTCCTACAAAAGAGATTAGAATATTTTCAGCGGCCGATAACAGTATTCGCACCGTTAAAGTAAATACAGAATTAATTTTAGGAACTAATATTTCTTCAAACGATGAACAAAATAGATCGGGTACTTTATACTTATTCAACAATAAAAATGGTTCGATATCTTTAATCACTCCTAACTACGCAGGCAATGTTACGGATGATCAAAAAGACGTTATGCTAGAAGTAATTCAATAAATAACCAAAAAAATAATAAAGAGAAAACTTCATACTTAGAAGTTTTCTCTTTATTATTTTTTAGGAACTCCTCTAGAAACTCGTTTTAGTCCCCACTTATTTTTCTTATTTCTTCATCCATTAAGCACGCAATAGAAGATAGAACATTTCATTTGAAAATGAATTATTGTTCTGCAACATGCACCGTTTGTAAAAATTCTGCGACTGAGAAATGGTATTCTTTCTCTTGATTTCCTTGAATGGTTCGAATCATTTTTTCAACTTCTGGTTGCAGAGCGGCAAATTGAACTTGTTGTCCACGACCTTCTGCTGCGAGACAAAACTCTTCTAAAATATCTAACGCCGTACTATCAATGCTAGGAACTCCTCGCATTGATAGTACTACACCACTTTTTGTTTCCAATTGCAGTAACGTTTGTTTCAAACGTTCAGAAGACATGAAAAATAACGGGCCACTCAAATAAACCACCACCCAATTTTCCGTACAATCGGTCGGTACTAGCCCCATTCTTGACCAATCAACTTCCTCAACATTAATCGTAATCACGGCACTTTTCGCAATGAAAAACAGGCAACCAGCTAAGACCCCTAAAACAATCGCTAAACTCAAGTCAAAAATAACGGTCGCTACCATCGTTAAGAAGAATAAACATAAGGCTGTGTGGAAACGTTTCTGGAAGAATTCTTTAATCACCGACCATTCATTCATTCGCCACGCTGTCACCACTAAAACACCAGCTAACGCAGGCATGGGAATTTTAGACATGACTGGCGATAAAAGCAACATCGATAACAATAAAAAGACTGCATGAAAAATACCCGCTAAACGTGTTTGCGCACCAGATTTAATCACTACGCTCGTGCGAGCAATCGCTGCTGTCGCAGGCACGCCACCGAAAAATGGCAAAATTAAGTTGCCAATTCCTTGTGCCACTAGTTCCTGATTACTGTCTAATGGTTTCCCTGTCATGCGACCAGCCGAAGCGCCACAAAGCAAACTTTCAATCATACCTAACATAGCAATGCTAATCGAAGGCACCAAAATATCCTGAAACGCACTTAATTGAAGCGAACCAAGTTCCAAACGTGTATCACTAAAAATACTTGTCGGAATTTTCCCTACAGTGGCCACTGGCAGTTGAAAAACCACTGTTGCTAAAGTAGCTAAAATAATCATCACCAATGAAGCTGGTATCATCGCATTCCACTTTTTCGGAAAGAACACTAATCCAAGCACCACTAAAATCGACATAACCGTCGTTGATATACTTAAATCAAAGCCCAATGAACGATAACTGCTGATTTTCTCAATTAAATTGTGTCCTTCTGAACGAACCCCAAAGAAATTATCAAGCTGCCCCAACGCAATAATAATAGCAATTCCTGAAGTAAACCCGGTAATGACCGGTGACGGAATAAAAGAAGTCAAGCTCCCTAAACGCAAAATCCCTGCCAAAAGCAAGAAAATTCCCGCCAAAAAGGTGGCCAACAAAATCCCTTGCATGCCATGCACTGCCGCAATTGACATTAAAATAGCTGCCATCGCACCTGTTGGTCCTGAAATTTGATAAAACCCACCTGAAAGGCTCCCAATCACAATTCCAGCGATAATCGCCGTGATCATGCCAGCTGCTGCAGTGGCGCCGCTGGAGACCCCAAACGCTAACGCTAACGGCAACGCGACGGCTGCGACAGTCAAACCTGCCAAGAAATCTTTTTTCAATTTTTTTTGATTATACCCTTTAAATTCATCCCTTATCATTTGTGTGTACTTTTTAAACATTCGCATCCTCTTCTCATGAAATTTCCATTCTAAAGATATCATATTTTCGGAAAGATAATAAGGTGTTTTGTGAAGGAAATCGCTAAAAAATTTTTTTCACCTCATTTAGACAAAATTGTCTAATATTTTAGGAATTTAGCCACCGCTGTTTCCTAGAGTATGATATGCTTAACTAGTAAACAGGCTTCACAAACTTACATTAATTGGGGGAAACTATTATGTGTACAGGCATCAAGATTATTTCCAAAACAAATGATATTTTTTATGGACGTACGATGGATTTTACGTTTGATTTTTTTGGCAACGAAGATCCAATTGCACCAAAAATCCCTACTCTAATTGCTCAATTTCCAAAAGGTACAGTTCTAAACAGCCAACTAAATCCTTGGACGGCAAAATATGCCTTTATGGGACTAGCAATGTCAGGCACAGATCAACCAGCGAACGATGGTAAAACCGTCAGCCTTGCTATCACAGATGGTATCAACGAAGCCGGCTTATCTGGTGATATTCAATATTTAATGGAATCTTCAACAGCACCTGCTGAAAGTTTAGCAGATCGTGGTTTAACACCTCATATTGCAGAAGAAGTTCTCGCTTATATTTTGAGTAATTTTGAAAGCGTTGACGAAGTAAAAGTAGCTTTTGAAAAAATCGGCCTGTTAGATCAAAAATTCCAACTTGATTCATTGGGGGAAGTTCATTTTACCTTACACTGGACCATTAATGATAAAAATAATAATAGTATCGTTTTGCAACCAACAGATAACGGAGCGTTCGTCATTTATGATTCGATTGGCGTAGTCACAAACAGCCCAGAATACAATTATCATTTAACCAATGCACGAAACTATATCGGAATGCGCAACTACGCTATTAAAGAACCTTACACTTTAAAATCAGGCGCAACACTTGAACCAATTGAAGGTGGGACTTCTTACGGACTATTAGGAATCCCAGGAGACTTCACTTCGCCGTCACGCTTCATTCGTGCGTTATACTATTCTGACAATCTCCAAGAATTTGATAGCTCTGAAGGGATTATGCAACTCTATCGCGCCTTCCAAACAGTGATGATTCCTCGGGGAATTGGCCATTTAGGTCAAAGTAATTCTCTGTCTGATTTCACACATTATTGGTCAGGGTATGATGTGACTAATCTAACCATGTATGTCCAACCAGAAAGTACTACCTCATTTACAAAATACACTTTGGATCCAGCTTTAACAGAAGTTACTACTTTTGCTGTTTCTAACGAGCTACTACTAACAGATTTAAATCAATAAAAACACAAACAACGTCTCTGACCAGGTAATTGGTCAGAGACGTTGTTTCGTTCATGCGTTTAGTTGTTCAGTTATTTTATCATACCACTCCGGAAAATAGAGCTTACAACTCTGCACCATTGGACTCAATGATCTTTTGATACCAATAAAAAGAGGCTTTCTTTTTTCGAGCCAGCGTCCCCTGACCTTCATCATCTAAATCTACATAAATCAAACCATACCTTTTACCAATTTCTCCAGTTGAAGCACTAATTGAGTCGATGGCACTCCAGACGGTAAAACCAATTACTGGCACACCATCTAAGACAATCGCTTGTTTCACTGCCAGCAAATGTTGTTGTAAATAATCAATGCGATAATCGTCATAAATTTCACCATTTTCTGAACAATGATCAACTGCTCCTAAGCCATTTTCAACAATCATAATTTCTTTCTCATATCGTTGATACAAACGATTTAAACTAATCCGCAGTCCTAGTGGATCCACTTGCCAGCCCCATTCAGATTGCTCTAAAAAGGGATTTTTCCCTCCTGTTGCCATATTTCCTGCTGCTGTTTCTGGTGCAGTAGTCCAACTCATATAATAACTTATACTAACAAAGTCCACTACACCTTCTCGTAAGTCTTGTTCATCTTCTTCTGTAATAGCTAGTTGGACACCCAGTTGCTCCAACATTTTTTTAGCCCACGGAGAATAATATCCTCGAATCTGAATATCACCAAAATAATAGGTTTCCTCATCATCCATCATTGCTTGAAAAACAGATTCAGGGTGACAATTGTGCGGATAAGTCGGGCCATACATAAGCATTGTTGCAAAACGATAGTTACTTGAATATTTCCGACCTAATTGAACCGCTTTTGCACTTGCTACTAACTGATGATGCGCCATTTGGAAAATTTCTTGATAATTTTCTGTATGAATCCCAGTAGAAAAATAAGGCATATACGTAATAACATTAATCTCATTAAACGGAATCCAATAGCGGACACGATCACTGAATCGTTGAAATAGCGCTTCACAAAAGCGTAAATAGAACGTAATGACTTGGCGATTTTTCCACGAACCATATTTTGTCACTAAATTTTCTGGTAAATCAAAATGTGAAATCGTTATAATTGGTTCGATTCGATGACGCTCTAACTCGTCCAAAATTTTTTCATAAAATAATAAACCTACTTCATTAGGCCGTTCCTCTTCTCCAGTTGGAAAAATGCGTGACCATTGGATTGAAAATCGAAGACTTTTAAATCCCATATCAGCGAACAGTTGGATATCTTTTTGATAACTTTCATAAAAGCCAATCGCTCGATGAGAAGGATAGTATTGATTTACATCCACTTGTTGAGTTATTTGACGTTTCTCCCCTTTTTTACAACGCAAAGCCAAATCTAAATTACTCAAGCCTTTTCCGTCACGGTTATAGGCACCTTCTACTTGAGTAGCAGAAATTGCACCACCCCACAAAAAATCATTTGGCATACTGCTCAATTGTTTTTTTTCTCTGCTACTCATTTTCTTGTTCTCCTGTCGCTAAGGTCTGCTCTTCTTTCACTGCTCGTTCATCAGCCATACGGAAAAACGGATAATATAACAACGTCAGAGCAATTACCACAGCAATCATTGCCAACCCAAAGCGAATGCCGCCATAGAAAGTTTCTGCAACAACTGGTGGTGTCACCCAAGGTAATTCAACCGTTGGATTATAGTAATTTAAGAAACCAACTTTATAGAATAAATGTAACACCAAACCACCGACAGCTGTTGAACTTACCAACGGAATAAAGAAAATAGGGTTCAGCATAATCGGAACACCGAAAATCAATGGCTCATTAATATTGAAAATACTTGGTACAACACCTAATTTACCAAGGGATTTGTATCGTTCTGATTTTGCTCTTAACATACAAAAGGCTAAACCAATCGTATTCCCAGTTCCGCCAACCATAATAATACTAGAGAAAAACATAATTTCTGGATAAGGCAACGCTTGACCAGCAATAAATGCATTAATATTAGCTAAAAAGACTGGCGCCATCACAGCAAAGAAAATATTAATAATTGGACTTGGATGAATACCAAAAAACCATAATAGATTTGCTAGTGTAAAGACTACAATAACCGTCATTGGTGATTGACCTAATGATGCAATTGGTTTACTCACTAACTCGGTTAAAAAGCTCATCGCATCCCCCGAACCAGTATATGTGAAAATAGCTTTGACTAATAAAGCTACCACAAAAATTATCATGGCTACAAAGGTTGGACTTAACGAATCTGTCACCATCGTAGGAACGGAATCAGGTAATTTAATTCGTAAAAATTCTTTTTTCATTAAATAACTTTATAACATAGTTACACCTAAACCGACTAGAATAGCTACAAAAATCCCGTCAGTCCCAATTGATGCTGTTTTAATGACAATTGTTTCTTCTCCTCCTAATTTAACGGCAAACTGTGGTACCAAGATCAAGAAAAATGCCAAAGATAAAATAACACTAGTGATGGGATTTTGTTTTTCCATCTTCGCAGTTTCATACGCAATGGTACAAACAATGTAAACAGCGTACAAGTCACTGGTCATAGCAATGACTTCTTGAATGATTGGAGCTAACCCAATGGATGTTAAAAATTCTTGCCAAATTGGAATAGGAAAATTCCCTACAATTGCGATAAAAGCAACCCCTAAAGAAACGGGTAAAACAGCCATCATCCCATTAGTTAGTGCTTGAATGACCTTACTTTTTTGCATTCTTTCAGCGATTGGACCAATAAACTTTTCTAAAAAACGTTGAAACTTATCAAACATACAATTCTCTCCTCTTTCTAATTTACGTTGAGTATACACCTTAAAGTTACTTCAAGGTAAAGCGGTTTTATAAACTAATTTTGTGTTATACTAAAATTGAGGTGAATGCTGATGAACCAAGACCATCTTTACTCGCTAGAAACGATTGCTTCCTTGTTGAAAATTCCTAAGTCCACATTGCGCTATTGGGAAAAAGAACGGTTGATTCATTCTGTTCGAGGCGATACAAATGATTATCGACAATACACAACAGAACAGCTGATTGCTATCTGTGAAATCAAGTTTTATCGCGACTTAAATTTTTCCATTAAAGAAATTAAAAACTTATATACCAATCCATTATCAGATACCCAGAAATTACTAGAAAATGCACGTCAAGATTTAGAAGAACGCATTACACAGTTAAAACAAATTCACAGAAACTTAATCACTTATCAACAAAAATATGAAGAAGTCAGCCAACTACAAGAGGAAGTCTTGAAAGAAGAAATACCGCCGTTTAAAACTCTTTACTATTTCCACCCTGCAAAAGCAGAAAATCTTTTGCTTTACTTGAATGATCCAAGTATTTTAGGCTTTGTTTTATCACCAGATGAACAAACTATTGAACATTTTTCAACGACTAATAAAGACAGCGCCGCTTTCCCTTTAGCCTTACATTGGGAATTCGATGCTTCTAAAAGCTACTATAGTCAACTGATTCGTATAGAAGAAAGTAGCAATCAGTTGCAGCCACAACAAATTCAGAAAAATCTAATTTACTTAAAAGAACAAGGCTATCAAGTCCATCAACTATTGGGCCGCTATCTGCTTTCAAAAAAACATCAAGATTACTATCAACTATGGTTTGAGTGTTCTAATTAGAAAAACGTCAAATCGGCTTAATCCCCTAAGTCGATTTGACGTTTTTCTAGTTACTCTTAATAATTTTATTTTTCAATAGCCATTGTAAAAATAACACAAGAACTACAACTGGCCAAAGCGTGATTGGGAAAAAGAGCCCCACAAAAATGCCTGGTACAAGAATCGTCCCTAAAATCTGGGTTGTTAAACTCGTAGCAAAAATTGCGACAACAAAAAGCGAGTCAATTGTTGGGAAAAATTGTGCGACCGCAAACCCGATTAAAATAGCTGAAAAAACGACGGGAAAAATATCGCCACCTATCCAACCTGTCTGTAAACAAACTTGTAAAAATACTAGTTTCATTATCGCAGCGATTACCAAGATATACCAGGCTTGTTGACTACCAAAACTAGGAACTAAATGCATAAAAGATTGTCCTGAAAATAGTAATCTTGGCATTAAAATAACAAAAAGAAAAATACAGGCTGCGCCTAAACTTACCAGTATGTTTTGCTTTTCTTCAAAAGGTTGGCATATTTTAGCCAGAGCAGCTTGCAACCATTGATAGGCGTTACCAATCACAAAAGCAGTTAATAAAGCGGGTAAAATCAGCCATAACGAAGCCATTTCAACTTTTCCAGTTCCTAACTTCGTAATAAACGATGGTTGTCCCACCAATTTCATTAAAAAGGTAAACACCACCAACCCGTTCACAATAAATAACCCGTTCATCACTTGTTTCAGTTTCTTTTTATCTACAGGAGCGAGCATCGTATCGTAGCGCTGAACAAACTGTTGCGGATGCAGCAAGCGCTGGATTTTTGTCCAAAATGTTTGCTGTTCTTGCTCGTCATAATGAAAATAAAGGTACCGTAACTTATCAGATTGCCAGACTGACAACGAAATAATCGCTCCCAACAATGCGGCTTCAGGACCGACACCAGCCCCGAAAATTAAAATTACCAAGGCGGCCAATAAATTTCTAAACACACCTGAATAATCGACCGATTGTTTCGCCTTCAATTCTGTCAGAGCCTCATGCGCCGTTTGTGGTATTTGCCCGAAGCGTTTCTTCAGATAACTCAATACCAACGCTCCTAGCACACACAAGACAAAATAATAGAGAATTGGCCATTTCATTTGCGCTGGCAACACCTCCCAGAGCAGAGTCGTTAGCTCTCCTTCAATGATTAAAAACGCTCCTGAAATTCCCGCGATGATACTACTTAAAAATAACCCACTGACGATAATTGTCCACATTTTTCTGTTACGCATACTTCCTCCAAATGATAGTTGTTTCTTTTATAGTAGCAGATAGTTAGTGGTTTGTGTTTGAAGATTTTGGGAAGGATTTATTTTTTTGAAAAAATTGAGGTTATGAAAAGTTATCGTTTTACATTATTATTATTTGAATTTGTTGTTTGTATTTACGCTGATAGGTGTTTGGGAACTGTGTAAGCTTTCTGGTGTTATTGAGAAATTGTCTGGTGGTGCATCTATCAAACCAACAGACTATCTCGAAGATGGGATTCGTACGATTCCAAAGGGAGCTGTTAATGCAACTGGGATTGCAGATTTATCTGGCAGCAAATACATTAGTGAAGACTTCTTTGAAAAGAATATAACTAGCCACGTTCACACAAACAATCTCGTAACTTCTTTAAGAGACCTAGTTCCATCGGCTCCGAATATGGGGAGAATCGTTCGTATTGAAGGAGATGAAGAACAATTTTTGATGCCACAAGGTGTGTATAAATTGGAGTTATTTGAAGGCATGGATGGAGATTTTCTTATCTCATTCTCCAATAGCGATAAGTATAGAAAGATCATTTCAGCAGAAAAAAACGGCTCAACGCAAGTCCATATTCGTAATGGAGAGTTTCTAAATATTGATATTAATCTTCCTTCAAAGTATGAGCAAAAAAAAATTGGTGCTTTCTTCAAACAACTAGATGATACTATCACTCTTCATCAGCGTAAATTAGAACAGCTAAAAGAGTTGAAGAAAACATATCTGCAAGTAATGTTCCCAAGAAAAGATGAACGAGTGCCGAAGTTACGGTTTGCTGATTTTGAGGGGGAGTGGGCGCAGCGTAAGTTAGGGGAAATATCTACTCACCGTAGTGGAACAGCAATCGAAAGGTACTTTACTGAAGATGGAAAGTATAAGGTTATTTCTATTGGAAGTTATGGAACTGATAGTAAATATGTTGATCAAGGTATTAGAGCTATATCAAATGAGATAACGAATGCTAGAGTAGTTCATAAAGGTGAACTGACAATGGTGCTTAATGATAAAACATCAGATGGAGCAATTATAGGCCGATCATTGCTTATAGAAAGTGAAGAAGAATATGTGATCAATCAACGTACTGAGATTATTTCCCCAAAGGATGATTTTAATGTTAATTTTGCATATACGACTTTAAATAATACGTTTCGTCAAAAGGTAAAAAAAATTGTACAAGGCGGAACACAAATTTATGTAAACTATCCAGCTGTAAAAAATCTAATGTTAGACTTTCCAAGCTATAAAGAACAAACAAAAATTGGAACTTTTTTCAAACAGTTCGACGATACAATCACACTTCATCAAAATAAATTAGACCAATTAAAAACTTTGAAAAAGACTTACCTTCAAAACATGTTCATCTAAAAAATAACTCCCCGCAATCCGCGAGGAGTTGTTTGTCTTACATCAACATCGCCAAATGGCGCATAATTTTATCGTTATCCTGATTCTCTAATTCCTGAATAATATGCAAATAAGTTTCTTGCGTAGTTGTCATACTAGAGTGGCCTAACCGAGTTGCTACACTGGCAATTGAAACACCAGCAAATAATAATAGCGAGGCATGTGTGTGGCGTAAACTATGGACAGTAATCACTGGAATCTGCGCACGTTTACATAAGACTTTTAAGCGACTATTAATCGTAGAATTAAAGACACGTCCTCTCACAAAAATTGGTTCCATTGGTGGCATATTTCTTATCAATTGAGAAAATTGCATTGCCGTTTGCCAGTCAATTTGTACTTTGCGTTTAGAAGATTCATTTTTTGTTGATTGGAAAAAACCAGTGGGGTTCTTATAATTCCATGTTTTTTCAATAGTTATTTTTTGTTTAGAAAAATCAAAATCTTTTGGCGTTAGCGCCAATGCTTCGGAAAAGCGTAGGCCCGTTTTAACTACCAATAAAATAAACCAATCCCAGTTTAGTCGCTCGCCTAACTCTAATTCTTTCAAAAGAGCTTGAACTTCAAACTGGTTTAAAAATTTTGATTTTTTAGGACGTGGTGCTTTTCCTTTAATGACAATTTTTCGTGTTGGATTTTTTGAAATAAGTCCTTCATCGACTGCATCTAAAATTGCTCCTTTTAATTGATGATGAAAATCCATGGTTGTCTGCCGTTCGTGGGTTAACGCGTAGTCATTTAATAACTGCTGATACCGTTGCCGATCCAAATGTTTTACTTTTAAACCAGGTGCCAACTCAGCAAGCCGCTGTTCCGCAATATAATATTTTTGCAACGAGATATCCCGAATCGCTCCTACCTTATATAGCTCCACCCATTCACTAAAATACTCATGAAATAACTGCTCTGTTCTCTTTCTCTTAACCAAAATAAAACCTCCTTGATAATTGTTGATGAACGAATCATCTTTTTTATTATCTCGGAGGTAGGAAAGTGTGTAAATATTCAGTTTTATATGAACATATTTTGGAGATAGGATTTTTTTAGGGATTTTAGTTGGTTGAGTTTATTTTGATTAAGAATAATGGCATCGTCTAAATGTGTAAATAAATCACCTATTTTTTGTTGTTCGTCTTTATTTGGGATATTAATTAAAGCTTCTTTAATATCGTTTGAATTAATGCTTTCAAATGTTGATCCAGTACTATACCTAGTCCAATAACCACTATCTTTCATTTTTCTGAGTTGTTGAAAAATAAAATCATTTCCTTTAACTGCTGCCACCCCACGTCCTAAAACTACATTATAGTCAGTTTTCCCAATTTCTCCTACTGGAGCACGAACGCTTAAAATTAAATCACCTTTTTCTGCTTTTTTTGTAACTTGAGTAGTCCAAATTCTTGGGACAACTTTATTATTTTTCATATCTGAATTTCCTTGTACTAAAATGTAGTCATCTGGATTTTCTGTATAATTTTCGGAGTTTGGAGATTGTCCCATGATTATTGAAAATGTTTCCCCTAACTTACACAGTTGCCAATCATCCTCAAAATCAGCAAATCTCACCCGAGGAACAGTCTCATCTTTCTTTGGAAACATCAGTTGTAGATACGCTTTCTTCAACTCTTTCAACTGATCCAACTTACGCTGATGAAGAGTGATAAGGTCATCAATATCTTTGAAAAATTGACCAACTTTGCGTTGCTCATCAATATTTGGCACTGGTATTTCTATATCCATGACTCTGTTTTTTGAAATGTTGTATCGTGAAATACCTTGTGCAAGAAATATGAATTTTTTACGAACGTTAGGCGAACGTAGCATGAAGGCCATGTAGTATGGAGCCAATTCTGTAACTGGACGATAGCCAAAACAGAAGCTATTCAAGTACACATTCGCTTCATTACCAAGCCATACAGACGACATCCCTACCTCTTCAGGCGTTTCCGACGATGTGGTAAAGAATATGTCACCATACTCCACCTGGTTTTGCTTAGCGTCTATTTCAACACTCTCAGTCATTTTCAAGTCAGTTATTGGATTACTAAAAACATTGATATAAGTTACGAACGTAGCATCACCGTGCCCAAAGTCCTCTTTCGTTTTTCCGGTCAGCCCAGTGAATGTGTCCCCCAATTCTTCAACCTTACGATGTTCCCAATCTTCACTAAACCCACGAAACCGGAGCCGAGGGACTTTTTTCATCTCGTCCCTCATCCTCCAAACACCTCTTTCGTAGCATCTATCAGCGCTTGGGTTTCTTCCGTTACCACTAGATCATCAAGCATAGCTAATAACTCAGCTTCTACTTTTTTTATTTCCTCGTTAGTATTTTTAATATCGTTGTTTAGCGCCACTAAATCAACAGGTGGCTCTTCTTCGTATGTGTCAACATATCTAGGGATATTCAAATTATAGTCATTTTCTTTGATTTCATCTAACGTTGCGAGATGTGAATATTTCTCTATTTCTTTGCGCTGAACAACAGTATCGACAATTTTATCGACATCTTCTGGGCGCAAATGATTTTGTTTTTTTAATTTTTCAAATTCTCGACTTGCATCAACAAATAAAATATCAGAAGCCGTACGATTTTTTCTTAAAATCAAGACACAAACTGGAATAGATGTATTCAAGAATAATTTATCTGGGAATCCAATCACTGTTTCAATTTGGTGTTTGTCAATCAACGCTTTTCGAATACGACCTTCTGCGGCTCCTCTAAATAATACGCCGTGAGGTAAAATAATCGCCATTCGGCCATTGTCTTCTAAATGGTATAAACAATGGAGTAAAAACGCATAATCCGCTTTGGTTTTCGGCGCAATACCATATTCACGCCAACGAGGATCATCTTCACGATCTTTATTGTTCCAATGAGCTGAGTAGGGCGGATTTGCCATAACCGCATCAAACATTCTTGGATTATCTTTCCCATCTACTACGCCATCTGGCCAGTCACTTTCAAGTGTATCCGCATGATTAATACTAATATCATTGTACTCTACACCATGCATCATTAAGTTCATTCTCGATAAGCGATACGGTGTGGCATCTTTTTCTTGCCCAAAATATTTAATCATACCTCGCTTATGTGAATTTTTCATATAGCTAGCTGTTGTTAACAACAACGACCCCGAACCAACCGTTGGATCATAAATTGAAAAACTTTCCTCTTCCTCACGACCAGATGTTAAAATTCGTGCCATTACGTTAGAGATTTCTTTCGGTGTATAGTATTGACCCATATCAGAAGCCAAGACTGTTGCAAATTGAGCAACTAAATATTCATAGATATCTGATACTGTATCATCACTACCTGACAAATCAAATTCTGGTGAAGAAAGCAGCTCAATCATTGAAATCATGACACTAGCACGAGCTTGTGCATTCGCGCCTAAATCGGCACTATCAAAGCGCATACCATCAAAAATCCCTTCAAAATCGCCTTTTGCTTCAAAGGCAATTTGCTGATTGAAATGACCAAATGTATCAGTCATCATCCCAATATTAAAACGATCTTCATCGATTGCTTTTTTCCAATCATCAAAAAAATCATTTGGTTGAATCGCATAACCTAAGTTTTTTTGCATATATTCTAATGCTTTTGAGGGATTCTGTGCATAAATGTTTTCCCAAGTTTCTCCCCGTGTGACATCATCTAGCCAACGTGTTGCTTTTTCTGATAGGTATTTATAAAATAAAATACCAAAAATATAATCTTTATATGCTGTCAAACCAATTTGTCCACGTGTTTGATTCAACATCGCCCACATCTTCGTTTGTTGTTCTTGTGATAAAGCCATCGTATTCTGTCCTTCTTTCTAATTATAATGAATTGAAAAATTTCATTAGGGCTTCTTCAAACTCGGCGGCACCAAAAAAGTCAATATTTTCTTCTTTTTCGATTTCACGAACTAAATCTGCCAAATTAGGATTATCAATGAGTGTGTGACCAGGTAAAAATAAATCAAATGCCTCAACTACTCGATTTCCATTTACATCTTGGTCAGCCGCCCATCGCCGAATTTTCAATTCTCGAAGATTTGTCCGTCTTTTCTTACGCTCTTGTTGAAGCGTTTCAGTAGTGAAGTGTTCCGTAATTTCACCAGATTCAATATCATCGACAATTTCATTAATTTCTTGACGACTTTCATCATCCATTGGAGTAATATGTTTATCAATCGCTTCTCGATTATGCTCTGTTTTTTCATCCATAAAGTTATTTAACAATTCAACTAACATATCATAGTCAATAATTTCATGGTCAAAAAATTCAATTCCTATTTTAATTTCAGTTAAATCGGGTCGTTCTGATTCAGGTAGTTTTTCTTTAGTATCATATAATCTCGCTTGTAACGCGCCAAATTCGTCAGTATTGGCAATATCTAAGCGAATCATTTCACCAGTTGGTTCATTGTTATCATCTAAAACATCAATCTCGGTTCCTAACTCATATCCTTGCTGAATCAATTGTTGAATCTTACTCTGCGCTGGAAAAGCCAAGTTGACAAATTCTCTGATATCATTAGTTCCACGAGGCACTTGGCTAAAATCATCCCCTGCTAGTTCTTTTAAACGAGCAATTGTTCCTTCTAATTCTTGGATTTGATGACTTTGTGGTTTAGCTAAAATATCATCATTTTCTAAATCTTTAAGTTCTTGATTTCCAGCTTCTTCTTCCGCTTCTTGTAATGTATCGTTTCCGCCTCGTGTATAGATACGCAATGCATTTTCTACATATTCTTTCATTGCATCGCCTTGGCGATAGAAGCGAACTTTTCCATGTGGTTTACTGTCACGGTTCAGCGTCCGATTGGTGCGCGACATCGCTTGAATCAGCATACCTTCTTTAAGCATTTTATCCATATAAATCATGTTAATAAATTTTGAATCAAAACCTGTGAGCAGTTGATCTGAAACAATCACTAAATCTAAACGCTCTTCTTCTTTTCCTTGATTGTATGGTTTCTTACGAGCTAGTCGTTTAGTAATATCAATCATATACGCACGTGCTGGGTCTTTCGCAGAAAGAATACTTGGTACATTGAATTTTTCTGTGTAAGCCTTAATTGCTTTTTTTAAAGCTTCATTTTGCTCTTTTGTACCATTTTTATTTGATTCATCCGTTGAAAAAGTCATGGTTACATTTAAGTGCGGTGCTTTTTCTTTAAAAATATTGTAGTAATGTACTACTGCTTGTTTACCAGAGACTGCTAACATTGCTTGAAAAGTATTTTCTTTTCGGATCCCACCTATTAACGGTCCGCTAGAGGTTTTTTTCCAATTGTCCAAAATGTCTTGAACGACTTGACGACGGTAAACATCACTTTGATAGACTTCTTTTTCATATTCTTGTTCAGAAAAATCACTTTCTGCATTTTCAACGACCCAATGAGGCTTGAAATAAGTGACGTCAAAGCCTAGAACATTGCCATCACCAATTGCATCTTTAATGGTATAGGTATGCAATCGTTTCCCAAAAATATCATGTGTTGAAATGTCTCTTGATGTTGTCACATCGTTAATTTCATCACTATAAAAATTGGGCGTTCCAGTAAAGCCAAACCATGTTGTTTTCTTAAATGCTTTTTTTATTAACTGAACAGATTCACCGCTGGCACTTCGATGCGCTTCATCCATGATAATGACATTCCACTCATCATTTGTTAGACCATTTTTCACCGCTTTTGTTAAACCTTGAACAGAAATTAGTAAAATTTGTGAAGCACCTTTATGTTTTAGTTCTCGTTTAAGTTCACGGCCATTAACTTTTTTGATTCGTTTTTTAAAGTGCATATACGCAAAGTCTTTAAAGTTTTCTAATGTCTGGTCAATTAAATCGACACGATCAACAATAAACAAAACGTTGCGAACTCTTGGCGCAGAAGCTAATAATTGAGCAACTTTAAAAGAGGTCACCGTTTTACCTGAACCCGTCGTATGCCAAATATAACCGCCTTCTTTTTCAATTAGGCCACTGGATTCCATTTCTTTCATACGTTGTAAAATGCCTCGTGTTGCTTGAATTTGATAGCTACGCATAACCATCAAATTATCATTTGATGCATCTGGAATCATATTGACAGTGACTAACCGATGTAATGCAGGAATCCCCATGACTTGGTGAGCAAATTCAAAAGCATCTGTAATATCTTTATTTCTTTCATCACGCCAGCCAAAAACAAATGTTTTATTATAATGTTCAAAGGCATTAGGTCGTGCAAAATAATGCGCTGAGTGTTGACTTAAAATAAATTGGACTTGTACAAAAGCAAATAAGCCCTCATATAATCCATCGCCATGATAGCCTTTCAATTGTTCAAATGCATGCCATTGATTTTGTAAATGTTCATCTTTTTCTTCGATATGCGCAACAGGAATTCCATTAATCAATAACGCTAAATCAATAATTCTCTTGGATGTTAAACCTTTAGGTAAATTATTAAACATTACTTGGCTAACAACCTCATAACGTGAACGACCACCAGCCACATCATCTGAATAAAAAATTTCAATTTCTAAACTTGATCCATCATCCCGAACAAGCGGAATTGAGCCAACACCACCTGCTCCAACCAATAATAATTGAGCATCGTAAGGTGTTCGAATACGTTGTAATTCTTGGAGAATCATTTTGAATTCATTATCAGATAACGGTGTACCATTTAATTTATGTGCATTTGTTTCATTTAATACATCGTGCCAATGCTGCTCTAACTTTTTAATACTTACATTCGATAAGTCTTTACGATAAGTCCAACCCTCAGACTCAAGCTTTTTTATTAACGCTTCTTCAAATTTTGCTTCTGCCAATTAAATACTTCCTCTCGCTTTTAATGAGAACAAATTCTGTAAATAAAGCCTTTTCTCTCGCTCTAACAACAAGAACTTACGCTGTCATACAGTGTAAGTGTAATGAATTACCCCAACTTTTTCAATAAAAAATGGAATCTTTATTGAAAAGATTCCATTTTTTATTGATTAAATTATCCTTCTTGTATAATCGTTTCTTTTAGCTTTATATATTCGGCTTCTGTCAAAATCTTTTTCTCAAATAAGGCATGTGCTCGCTCTAGTTTACTAAAAATATCGTCCGCATGTTTAGTTGTTTCTGTTTCAGGTTGTTCTGAAATAACTTCAAAATCGGCTTCTAAAATTTCTAGATCTTTTTCTGCATCTTCTTGAGTATAGCCTATGTTTTTACTTAATTCATCCTTTAACCTCATAGCCATTGGTTTCATAGAGGCATAATTAATGCCGCCGGAAACAACGCCGCCTAAAACGGGAATTGCTTTAGAAACACCTTTCGCAAAAGTTGCTTTTGTTAATTTCGTCCCAAAAACAGCTAATATTTTTTTCAATATTGGATAATAGAAAGTTTTCATTAGCGCCTTCTGCGGGATTTTCTTTACAGCTTGGATAGATAAACGTTTAGACAAAATCCGAACGACCGAACCAGCTGACGTTACCCCTAACATGATTCCCAAGTATAAAATCAGTGTATTTTTGGCTTCTTCTGTCAATTCATCTTGATTGTTCCATAAATCATGGTAGCCATAAATATAAGAAATTTCTTGCGCTAATTTCAAAGAATAGCCATAGAATTGCGCAATATCTGCGGGAATGGTAGCTGCCATAGCCAGACCACCTGGAATTCCTGTCGCAAATGAAATTGCGCTCGACTGCATAACTGCTTGGTTAATACATTTTTGGGCAGCTCGGTCTAGTTCTTTTTTTGATAAGACTTTTTCTGGTCCGTCATCAAATAATTCTTGTACATTGTCCACTTTATCTTGAAACATTTTTGTCAAAAAAGCATTTCGATTCACTTTGACACCAGGTAATTTTAACGACTCATTCACTACTTTCAACGCTAATACTTCTTCTTCCAACTGTAGGCCTCCTATTTTTACGCATAAATTCTCTTACAGTGTACTCCTTTTATCTTTCAAAAACAACGCCACTTCCAGCGCCAACAAGTCCACTTCCTTATCAAAATCCAACAGCACTAGCTGTTCAATTTTCTCCAATCGTTGTAACAAAGTATTACGATGAATAAAGAGCTTTTTGGCTGTTTGAGACAAGTTTCGTTTTGATTGAAAATAGACATTCAGTGTATGGACAAAGTCTGTATGTTGCTGTTGATCACTTTTCAGCAATGGTTGAAGATATTTTTTTCTGAGGGTTGCTTGTCCTTCTGCTAAAAAATAACGTTGCAATGTCTGTCTAAGATGAAAATTCGCGTAGGAAGCAATCCTCATTTCAGGTTTTTCTGCAACGAATTGGCGTTGAAAGGCTAAAACGTCAATCGCTTGTTGATACGATTCATGAATCTGGGTCAGACCTTGAATCTTAGGTCCTATTGTTAGGAAAAGTTCCACATCTTCTTGTACTTTCATTAACTGATTTATACTACTTTGTGCTAGGCGTTGCATCATTTTCAGATAATCGCCTTCTTTTTCAGGTGGATTTTCAACTAATAAGACAAAGGAACTGTCAATTTCAATACAAACAATTTTTTGTTTGTCCCCTAAAATAACTTGGTTTAACTGGTTACCTAAAATAGACATTCTTTCTTGCCTTTGGCGTTCATTTAAAGTTAATGAAATTAGCAAAATAGCATAGGGCTTATCTATTGCCAAGCGATAATATTGTTGAAATTGTTGGAAAACAGCTTGATCCCTCTTTTCATGCGCAATCAGCTTAAAAAATAATTCGTTTCGTTGTTGGTATTCTTCAAATTTCCGTGAGTATTCCAATTGCAATTGTAAAAGTAAGTAATGAGCTGTGATTTTAAAATGAGCCACGTCGACTGGTCGTAATGGGGCCAAGGTGTTCCAGACGAGCAAATAATATAAAATAACATTTTTCTTTTTAATTGGATAAATTTCAATTGGCACCACTTGGTTCTGGAGTTTCAACTGTAAATGAATCGGTTCTTGATAAAAGCGTAATGATGGATGACTTTGTTCAAGTAATTGTTTTTGGAACTCTGAGGTTTCTTGTCTATCTTCTAAAATGCTAGAAATACGAATTGGATTTTTAGGCAAGTCAAAAAAATTAACTCCTTCAAAGTGGTCATTCAATAACAAGACAGGATTTTGAATGGTTTCTGCTAGATCCTGCAGCAAATGAAAACTGCTACTTCCCGTTTCTAAGATTTGGTAAATTTTATTATGCAATGCGGTTTCTTGCGCATTCATGTCAAATTGTTCTAACGTGACACGACTTTTCAACACGTCAGCAATTTGCGAAAAGGTGTAATTGTAAGGAATTGCTAAAATAGGAACGTTCATTTCATCTGCTAATTTGATTAGGTCTGGTGGAACTTCTTCAAAATAACGTTGGGTTTTAAATCCTAAGGCAGCACAATGGTGTTTGGCTAGTTCTTTCAAAAAATTTTTCTGTAATTTCCGATCATCTTTAAATATGTACCCTGTCGTTAACAGCAGCTCACCTGCTGTTAACCAATCTAAAATATCAGGATTTTCTAAAATATTGACTTTTAAAATCGGTTGGTCCTGATTTTTATGTCCTGCCACTAAGGTAATGCCAGGCAATTCTTCTAACGTTAATAAATCACTCACTTTTAACATCATTTATCCTCCCAATGTACAAATTGTCCATTCAAACTTGTAAATCAATGTCATTTTTAGCAATTGTTTAGCGTGCTGGATTCTTTTATTATGAAGTCGTGAAAGCGCTATTAAAAAGGAGGTCGTTGGAATGACAAAAATTTTAGCTTATGACCAAACGATTTTATCGAAACTCCCTCATCAAACATTGACTAGTTTGCAATGTTTTACGCACGCTATTAATTATGGTCATGTAGACACCCAAGAAATTCTCTTGACCATTTCAACGCATCCCGAACATATAGCACCTAACACGATTATACTCGATGAAAAAAAACTTAGCCATTTCGCTGATTTACCTGTCCAAATTGAGCCCCTGTTTATCCGGTTAGGCCGACGACAATTAACCCTAGCCGATGCCCAAATTTGGCAACCAACGCCACTTTATTTAACACCCAGTAAAACAAAAATAGCTATTTTTTTAACGTATATTCAGCAAACTCGTTTCAATCCTTGGCAAGCGCTTTTTCCTGCTTCGTCGTCAACCTTTCTTTTTGATTCTTATAGTCGGACCCAGATTCAAAAAGAAATGATTCATTTTCAACAGGCTTGGGAGCAAAAATCTTTTAAAATAGCTCTTGATTGTTTAACGAAGATTTTGGGATTGGGGATTGGTTTAACTCCCACTGGCGATGATTTTATCACAGGATTACTTGCTAGTTTTTCTGCATTACAGCAACTTCCCTCGAATTTCCAACAGCTGGCTGTGCTAGCCAAGGAACGAACGAATGCGGTCAGTTATGCGGAAATCCATGAAGCAGTGAACGAACGGTTTTCTCAACTAGTTCAGCGTGTTTTTTTATCAATTGAAAGTGGAAATACAAACGAAATGGCTCAAGCGGTTTCAGCTTTAGAGGAGGTGGGCTCAACTTCAGGAAGCGACATACTTTGCGGCATTATTTTTGGTTTAAAACTATTTTGTGAGGAGAATAATCATGACAATTCAAACAGTAATTAAAGAGAACGCCTATTTTGATTCAGTTACTTTAATGACCATTTCAACACGAGCCAATGAACTGGCTGGAGTTAAAACTGCAATGATTGGGATGGGAACCGACATGAATCTTGAAGTGATTCGGAATGTTGGTTTATATACACCCGCCTTGGATCATGTTACAACGGGTGATTTATTAATTGTTTTAGATCTTGATGACCAAGCGAACTCAGAAGAAATTTTACAGCAAGTCGACGAGTTATTTACAAAGAAAAAGAAAACCGCTTCTTCTGAAGTAACCTATAAGACGTTAGATTCAGCCCTTTATGAAGAGCCTGATGCCAACTTAGTTGTAATTTCTGTCAATGGAAAATTTGCTGCACGAGAAGCGCATAAAGCTTTAGATCAGCAAAAACACGTCATGCTCTTTAGTGATAACGTGACGGTTGACGAGGAATTAGCGTTAAAACAAAAAGCACACGAAAAAGAACTGTTTGTGATGGGCCCTGATTGTGGAACAGCGATTATTAATGGCGTCGGGTTATGTTTTGCTAACGAGGTACGTTCAGGAGATATTGGAATTGTCGGCGCTTCTGGTACAGGCAGCCAAGAAGTTAGTGTCCAAATCCATAAATATGGTTATGGGATTTCACAATTAATTGGTACTGGCGGCCGTGATTTGTCTGCTGAAATTGGTGGGCTGATGATGCTTGACGGACTGGATGCTTTAATGGCTGACGAACAAACTAAGGCAATTTTGCTTATTTCTAAACCGCCTGCTCCAGAAGTAACAGAGAAAATTTTAAAAAAATTAGCTGTTTCAACTAAACCAGTTGTTATTTATTTTATCGGCAGTGAACAAACGGAACGAAAAATAGACAACGTCACTTTTGCTACTTCTTCTCTGGATGCAGTTCAAAAGGTGATTCAATTTAGTCAAACACAGGAAGCGGAACCCAGCCTCTATCAAAATCCGACAGGCGCAACGTTAACAGCTATCCAACAGCAACAAACCCCTTCTCAAAAATTTGTTCGTGGGTTGTTCTGTGGTGGCACTCTTTGTGATGAACTTTTATATGCTTTAACAGAAGTCTCTGATGATGTTTATAGTAATATTCATAAAATTCCTGAACGACAATTAGCAAATCCTGACCACAGCCAAGCACATACATTGATTGATTTCGGTGATGATCGTTTCACAGAAGGCCGCCCACATCCAATGATCGATCCGACTTCTCGGATTACTCGCATTCTTCAAGAAGCCAAAGATCCTGAAGTGGCAGTTTTAGCGTTAGATTTTGAATTAGGTTATGGTTCTCACGAAAATCCCGTTGGTGTGTTAGAAGAGGCGTTAAAGGAAGCCAAAGCAGATGGTCGTGAGTTAGCCATTATTGGCTATGTTTTAGGGACCGAAGAAGATCCACAAGATATTCATGAACAGCGGAAAATTTTAGAAGATTTAGAGGTTCTCGTTGTCGACAGCAGTCATCAACTTTGCGAAGCCACCAAAACTTTTGTAAAAGGAGCGAACGAACATGAGCAGAAATGATCTTTTTAAACAGCCTTTAGATACGATCAATGTAGGCATTGACTTTATTCATGAAGATATGAAAAAACAAGGGATTCCTTCACATCAAGTAAATTGGGCACCGCCAGCCAATGGTGACCCAGAGCTATTAAAATTATTGGATCAATTAAAAAATCCAACACTTTATGAAAAAATCCAACAAGCCAACGAAGAAGCGGTTACCCGCATTATTCAATCAAAACCTATTTTAGTAGGATTTGATAAAGCAATTAATGTCATGCCCGATATGACTGAAACGACCATTTTACATGCTGGGCCACCCATTACTTATGAAAATATGTGCGGACCGATGAAAGGTGCCGTTCAAGGAGCGCTTGTTTTTGAAGGATTAGCAAAAGATCTAGCTGATGCCGATCGGGTTGCTCGTTCTGGCGCAATTACGTTTTCTCCTTGTCATGAACATGATGCCGTTGGTTCCATGGCTGGCGTGACTTCTCCGAACATGTACGTTCATATTATCAAAAATGAAACGTACGGCAACACGGCTTTTACTAATTTAAGTGAACAATTGGCGAAAGTTTTACGATTTGGTGCAAATGATCAATCCGTCGTGGATCGCCTGATTTGGATGCGCGATGTTTTAGGTCCATTACTTCATGATGCCATGACTTTTTGTCCAGAAGGCATTGATTTACGCTTAATGCTTTCGCAAGCCTTGCATATGGGCGATGAGTGTCATAATCGCAATGTAGCTGGAAGTACGTTGTTAGTCCAAGCATTAACACCTTACATGGTTCAAACTGATTTTTCTCGTGAACAATTAAAAGAAGTATTTGAATTTCTTGGCAGTTCTGACTATTTTTCTGGTCCAACTTGGATGGGTGCCGCTAAATGTGCGTTAGATGCTGGGCATAATGTGGAGAATAGTACAATTGTCACCACCATGTGTCGCAATGGGGTCGAATTTGGAATTCGTGTCAGTGGGATTGGTGGAAATCACTGGTTTACGGGGCCTGCCCAACGGGTGATTGGTCCGATGTTTGCTGGTTACACACAAGAAGATGCTGGTTTGGATATGGGCGATAGTGCTATTACAGAAACGTATGGTGTTGGCGGATTTGCTATGGCAGCTGCACCAGCAATTGTCCCATTAGTTGGCGGAACAGTGGCAGAAGCATTGAATTATTCAAAAGAAATGCTGGAAATTACTACGAAAGAAAATCCCAATGTCACGATTCCTGTTTTAGATTTTATGGGGATTCCTTCAGGCATCGATGTCTTAAAAGTCTTAGAAACAGGGATGCTGCCTGTCATTAATACTGCTATTGCTCATAAAGAACCGGGGATTGGTATGATTGGCGCTGGATTGACTAATCCGCCAGCAAATGTCTTTAACGAGGCACTAAAAGCTTTAGTAGCTAAAATAAACTAATTTCAAAAACTTAGTAAAATGTCATTTTTTTTGGAGCGATCATATGAAAAATAAATCGATCAATTACGAAGCCGTTTTAGCTCTTGTTGTAAAAATTTTTTTGGGAATGTTCCTGTATTGGATCATGAATGGCTTTCGACATGTGTCTAACTTTTTTCCTTACAATGACGTAGTTACCAAAGTGAATCAGCAGGGATTTTACAAATTTATCTATTTTGTTATGAACTTCACGGAAGGGGAATTTTACGGTGGACTTTTTACAACGCTTTTCTTACTAATCGGCGGTCTGATTGCTTGGCAACTTTATCGGAAAAATTCAAAATGGCAGGGATTTGCAATTGCTGGTGGTTCTGGTGCTTGGCCTTGGGTACTTGCTTCTCAGCTACTTTCCCTCTTTTTAACTATTTATGTTTTTGATTTTACACGCTTTTTTACAAAAGAAGTGTTGTGGTTACCAACGTTTATTGTGGTGGTCGGCACGCCGCCAGCTTTAACGCTCGTTTATGGTCCTGGCTGGAAAAAATTAGGAACGATTTCTCTGTTGAGTGCGCTTTTCACCTTTCCGTTTGCCAATTGGCTGAATGCGCAATTGATGCCCCTTTTAAATGTACCTGGGACAGTTTCCAACGTTACCACAATGGCTTTTGTTGGCTGGATTGTTTCAGCCATCTGTCATCAACTTCCTTGGATGGTTCCTTCTGTTGCACCAATCGCTCAGAAGCGGCAAAAACAACCTAAAATTGAAAATACGCAAACCTTTCAATGGTCAATACGACGCACTTTTGCTGACTTCTCCGAAGCTTGGTTTTATGGAAATGAGTTAGTTGGAGGTTTGGTAATTCTAGGCGTTTTAACAGATTGGTTTGTCAATATTAATCATATTACAAATGGTTCTGGCTTGGTTCCTGACATTTTAATGGGACAAATGATTGCTTCGGCTGTTGGTGTTTTTCTTTATCGAAAACATTTCGCTGAAGAAGGTTGGTATCCAACGTTTATGCCACTGGTCAGCATTGTTCCTGGTGTGATTTTAATGATGGGTGGTGGCTTTTGGCTTTCCCTGACCATCGCCGTTTTAGCAGGAATTAGTGCGGCCCCTGTCGGTAGCTATATTGCTAAACGATTACCTCCGTTTGTTCCTGGTGCTGTCGGCTTTGTATCAGGAATGGCTGTTGTAACCATTTTATTGTCAGCCGTTTTGCATACATTTGATATTTTTGTATAGTGGATAAAAAGAAGCGAATGACGATTCGCTTCTTTTTTTAATTGACCAATCCCCTTTTTATCCGTATTCTTAAGCAAAAGGAGGTTTTGCCATGTACTCCATGTTAAAACGTGTGATAACGGAAAAAGATTTGCTTCGGCAAATTCGTTTGTTGGAACAGTTGTTAAATGTTCCTCAGCTGACAGCCAAGCGTTTAGCCACGCAAATCCAAACGACAGAGCGAACCGTTTTTTCGGATTTACAGTATATTCGCAGTCAATTACCCGCCGACTGGTCCATTGAAACCGATAGCAGTGGTATTCGGTTACGTAATCAGGGGAATGCGCAAACCAATGAGCTTTGGTCATTATTTTTACCTCAATCCATTAGTATTCAGCTATTAAAAGAACTACTATTTACGAAAGAGTTAGTGACAACTTCTTTTTTGAGCACTAGTGGTGTTTCTTATGAAACTTTGAAGCGACATATCAAAAAAATGAATCTGGCCTTACGTGATTTTCATTTAACGATTCAACTAACCACGACGACCATTCAGCTAATCGGGGCAGAAAGCAATATTCGGATTTTTTATCACCGTTTGTTGGTGCCTTTTACTCATAATAATTATTTTTTTGACGATTATTCTATTCATGAGGAGCATTATTTTCAATTTTTGAAACAAGTTTACAGTAGTGAGTTGACGGTGGAAACGGAAGAAATTTTTGGCGCTTGTTGGTTTTTTATTAACACGATTCGCAACAAAACCAATTGCCGAGTGAGTCAATTTTCTTTTGATTCAAAAGATGTCTTGTTTCAACTTTATCAACCGTCCTTGGCAAAGCTTTATGCTTCTGAAGGCATCTATTTGCAAGGAGAGGAAAGTTTTTTCGCCTTCTTTTGTTTCTTAGAAAGCTGGAATTACGATAATGTCTATGGCGAAACGTTGGCTTCTGCGCTCCACACTCATTACAGTCAGCTGCGAAAGTCGTTACAGCAGTTTGTCACTAATTTGTCCACTGAAGAAGCCCGGCCTGATTTAATCCAAACAAATTTATTGGATAATCTGTTATTGTTATTCATTAAATATACCGAGTCCCCAACACTTTCTGAGCAATTTCAATTGGAATATCAAGAATTAATGACTGAACAAGCCGCGGAGGACCTTGCGTTATCAAAGAGCAACCAAGAACTTTTGGAGATTTTATCTCGCTACACCACGATTGAAGAACCAACTTATTTTCTTAGTTTGGCTTCTTTGTTAGAAAAACAAGCCAGTTATTCTATTCAGGCGCAAACGATGACTGCCTATTTCCTCTTTCAAGGGGAACCTGCTTGGAAAGCTTTTTTACAACAAGAATTAGCTGCTTATTTAGGTACTCGTGTGAAATTACAAGCTATTGAATATGTGGAACTAAGCCAGTTGACGTTAAATGAAGCCGACATAATTATTTCCAATTTCCCCTTGGATCATCTTGATCTTCCTGTCTTTTATCTCTCTTTAATTCCAACAAAAAATGAACTCCGCCGACTAGCAGAGCTCACTCTTCATTCTTATTTTTAAAGGAACTAGCGAGGACATTCGCTAGTTTTTTGGCTTTCTTTCGTCATGAATCGTTTGGTTATATATTTTTCCCCTTCAACAAGGAAAAACAGACTCACAACATGGACGAAAATCATTGCTAATTGAAGGCCATTTAAAGAAGTTGTGCCAATTAATTGCTGCGCTACTGGCCAGTAAACTACTAGCGCTTGCAGTAAAAAGAGGATTCCTAATGAAGCAAACAACACTTTATTTTGGAAAAAGCCTGTGCTTAACGACGGATCAACCAACTTACGACAGTTGATCATATACGCTGCTTGCGCTAAGACGATACTTTGTAAGAGGAACGTTTGCTGTAAGGCTTGGCCCTCAAATTGTAACGCCATGAGGTAACCTGGCACCATAATGAGTACCGACACATAGACGATTCTAAAAATACTGTACTTTGTTAAAATGCCTTCGTTGACATCTCTTGGTGGTCGTTTCATGGTATCAGCACTCGCTTTTTCAAAACCTAATGCATAAGACAAAGTAATCGTAGTTACCATGTTTACCCATAATATCTGGACAGGTGTCAACGGTAGAGGATGATTCATTAAAAGCGCCCAGACAACAATTAAACCTTGTGCTAAAGAGGTTGGCAAGAAGAAGGTAATCGTCTTTTTCAAGTTATCAAAAATGCGGCGTCCTTCTTTCACGGCTTTAGCAATCGTATGGAAATTATCATCTGCCAAAACCATATCTGCGGCTTGTTTGGTTACTTCACTTCCTTTAATTCCCATGGCAATTCCGACATCGGCTTTCTTTAGTGCTGGCGCATCGTTCACGCCATCGCCGGTCATCCCGACAATTTCACCATTGTTTTGTAAAGCCGTGACAATTCGTAATTTATGTTCTGGCGTCGTTCGTGCAAATACATCAACTTTTTGAACGTGCTGAGCTAATTCTTCATCTGACATAGCATCAATTTCTAATCCTTCAAGGACTTTTTTCGTATGCTTTAAACCAACTTGCTCGCCAATGGCTTGCGCTGTATCTTTATGGTCTCCGGTAATCATTTTGACGGAAATACCTGCTTCTTGAGATTCTTTGACGGCTTGAATGGCACTTTCTTTTGGCGGATCGATGATGCCTGCCAGTCCAGCAAACGTCAATCCTGACAATGTTTCATGTGTCAGTTCCTGTTGTGACGTAACTGTCTTATAAGCGAAACCTAATACCCGTTGTCCTTTTTGCGCTAATTGCGCAGCTTGTGCTTGCCAAGCACCTTTTTGATTATCAGATAACGTAGAAAGTTGTAACAATACTTCTGGCGCACCTTTGACATAAATAATTGAACCTTCTGCTTGCGGATGGCGAGTGGCCATGTATTTATAACTTGAACTAAACGGAATTTTCTTTTCTACAGGGCGTAAAGACAGTTGATCCTGATCGACATATTGTAGTAAAGCTAACTCGGTAGGATTCCCCTGCAAGTCGGCGATTTTTTGTTGGTCTTGTAATTTCAATTCTTGACAGTTGGCCATAATCTCTTTGACAATGGTCATTTCTTCAGTCACTACATCCATTACCGTCATTTCATTTTTAGTTAGCGTTCCTGTTTTGTCTGAACAGATAACTGTCATTGAGCCTAATGTTTCAACGGAAGGCATGCCTTTAATAATCGCATTTTCTCTAGCCATCTCATGAACACCCATCGATAAAATCATCGTTAACACAGCAGGTAAGCCTTCTGGAATCATTGCTACAATTAATGCAATCATCGCAGAAAATAAGAGGCTCCATTCCATGCCATGACGAAAAGTGGTAAAGAAAATTAGGAACAAGATCAAGACCATAATCCCTTGGAAAATTTGCTTGTTTAATTGGTGCATTTTCCGCACGAGCGGCGTTGTTTTTTGATCTACTGACTGCAACGCGTGATTAATTTTTCCAACTTCAGTGGAATCTCCTGTTTCTACTACAACACCTAAGGCCGAACCTGCTTGGACAAGTGTTCCTGAAAAAGCCAAATTCTTTTGATCGCCTGTTGGCAATTCCTCATTCAAGAAACCGGTAATTTTCTCCACGGCTTCTGATTCGCCTGTCAAAATTGATTCTTCAATCATCAGATTATGAACATCAAATAAGCGCAAATCTGCTGGGACTACATCGCCAGCTTGTAACGTGACTACATCTCCCAGAACCAATGTTTCAGAAGAAACGGTTGTTTTTTGTCCATCAATTAGAACGACTGCCTCTTGGCCCATCATCTGTTTCAGGCCGTCTAATGATTCTTCTGCTTTACGCTCTTGCCAATAACCGACAAAGCCATTGACAAGTACCACTAGAAAAATGATACTTCCTTCGACCACTTCGCCTGTGGCAAATTTTAGAATTGCGGCAGCGAGTAAGACCACCATTAGTAAATCTGTAAAATGTTTGGCTAGCTTTTGCCACGTTTTCAGTTGTTGTTTTTCTTCAATTTTATTTGGACCATTCGTTTGTAAACGTTGCTGACGTTCTTCGCTAGAAAGACCCGTTTGCTTCGTCTTAGTCTGCTCGATTACTTTTGTTGAGGAAAGTTGATACCATTTCATTTCGTGTACCTCCTATTTACTTGATACCTTTATTATAGAGAGGATTTTCTTCACAAAATGGTCGATAATTTCAGTGGCCCCTGAAAAAAATGGGGCCGAGATTATTAAAGAAAGGAACAACCCGCATTTTAGCGGGTTGTTCCTTTCTTTTAAATATTTTCTTGTTCGACCACCAATTGACTTTTGCCAATTAACGCTTTGACATCAATAATTTCACCATTTTTACGTCGGTCTGCTAACTCAACTGAGGTGGTAAACAACAAGTCACTAGAAGAGTTCAACGCTGTTTCAATGGAATCTTGGACTACGCCGACGATAAAGCCAACGCCGACGACTTGCATGGCAATATCATTGGAAATGCCAAACAAACTACATGCAAGCGGAATTAACAACAAGGAACCACCAGCAATTCCTGAAGCCCCACAAGCAGAAACAGCGGCGATGATACTCAACAATAATGCTAAATAGATTGGCACGGACATGCCTAATGTGTGGACTGTCGCCAATGTCATAATGGTAATCGTAATGGCTGCGCCGCCCATATTAATCGTTGCGCCTAGCGGAATAGAGACCGCATAAGATTCTTCATTTAAATCCATTGCTTTCGCTAATTCCATATTAATGGGAATATTGGCCGCAGAACTGCGTGTAAAGAATGCGGGAATCGCACTTTCCTTTAATACAAAAAAGACTAACGGATACGGATTTTGCCGAATATTCCAAAAAACAATCGCTGGATAAACGACTAAAGCAACCACGGCCATCGTACCAATTAACAATAATAGTAACTGACCATACTTGGCTAACCCTGCAATGCCTGTTGTTGCCACCGAATGAAACACCAAACCTAGAATTCCAATTGGCGCAATGCCGATAATCATTTGAACGACCGTGGTAATCCCTGTTGAAAGATTGGCAATCACATCCTTGGTAGCGACCGAACTTTGACGTAACCCAATACCGATTAATGAGGACCAAAATAAAACAGATAAATAATTGCCTTCAATCATCGCTTGAATCGGATTTTGGACAACGCTTGTTAACACATTGCTTAAAACATCACTAAGTTGCGTTGGGGCTGCTTGCGCTTCCTGCGCCGCCTCCAAGACAATCTTAACGGGAAACAGATAGCTTGCCGTCACGGCAACAACAGCTGCCAAAAATGTCGCTAACAGATACACAACTAAAATTGATCCAACATATGTTTTCGCCCCAGCCTTTTGTTGGGCTAGCGACGCAATAATTAAGACAAAAACTAAAATCGGCGCAATTGCTTTTAAGGCGCCCACAAACAATTCACCAAGAACGCTGATGAAGGTCCATTCTGGCACCAAGAAACCCAAGGTGGTTCCAATCACAATCCCTATCATGATTTTTTGAATTAACGATAATTTCCGAATCGCTTTGACCATTCACTTCACGCTCCTTTAAAATAAAATACAGTTTGGGACATACTACCATAATTATTAAGATAAAAAAAGAGTGTTTCTCAAAAAACTTTCATTTTTCGAGAAACACTTGGTCAACTCATCAATTTCGTCTATTTTTCTGAAGACTTTTCCGCTGAATGTTCTTTGTTTTTATGGTGATGGTGGTGATGACTTTGTTTAGAATACAAGTAGGATTTTGCTACGACCGAAATAAACATAGCCATAATCCCCAAGCCTACTGTAGCATAAACCATGGTGAAAATTTTTCCCAAGTCAGTAACTGGATGCACATCTCCATAACCAATCGTGGTTAACGTCATGAAACTTAAATATAACGAATCTAATGGCGACAATTTTTCCACTGTTGAATAAAAAATGGTCCCACTCAACAACGTGGTTGCCAGTAAAAAGAACAAGGCACGAGTGTCTTCTTTTTTTAAGATACCTAAAAAAGATGAAAATAATTTTTTGACAGAAATAAGTAAAGATAGCAAAAAAATGACCTCTTTCTATTGTTAATCTCTTCTTAACGTTAGCACTTTTTAGATGAAGTTCAACTTTTTAATTGGTGTGGTTAAAGAAAATTTATTTTTTTGTTATTTATAATACACTTCATCTAAAAACAATCCTTGTGCAGGAGCCGTTTCACCTGCGCCTTCTCGGACTTTTGTTGCGAATAATTCGTCAATTATCGCTAATTCTTTGGTGCCTGCACCAATTTCTAAAAGTGTCCCAACGAGGATGCGGACCATTTTATGCAAGAAACCATTGCCCACAAAAGTGAACTGTAACATTTCGCCGTTTCTTTCAATCGTAATCTTTTCAATCGTTCGAGTAGTCGATTTTTTTGTTTTTTTCAATGCTGAAAAACCAATAAAATCATGGGTCCCTATTAATTTTTGGCAAGCTTGTTCCATTTTTTCTTGATCCAACGCTTTGGGAAAGTGAAAACTATGATACCGTTCAAAGGCATTAGGAATTGGGCTATTCCAAACATAGTAGCTGTATTGTTTGCCTGTGGCGTTATACCGTGCATGAAAACGTTCAGGCATTTCTGTAACTTCTTTAACAACAATATCGCCAGGTAAATATCGATTTAAAAAGGATAACATTTCAGTTGTTGTTAGTGAACTAGTCGTTTTAAAATTCGCTACTTGACCACGTGCATGTGTGCCGGCATCCGTTCTGCCTGAGCCAATAATTTCAATCGGTTCACCCGTCATTTGTGTTAAAATACTTTCAATTTTCCCTTGAATCGTTTTCTCTGAATTACCTAGTCGTTGCCAACCTAAGTATCTTTTACCATCGTATTCAATGGTTAATTTTATGTTGCGCATGGGCGAAGCTCCTTCGTATTCTTTTTCTCTCTTATCATAGCAGAAATAAGTGGATTTTTCTTCTTTTCCAAGAATAAAACACCTCTTTTCTATAGAAAAGAGGTGTTTTATTTAGTTTAATCCTGCAATTTTCAATTCTTCAACATTCGCTGCTTTAGCATTTTCAGTCACTACGGCTTTAAATGTCACTTGGTCGCCCTCTTTTAAGAATAGCGCCAGCGGACTGTTATTAGTTGTTACGCTAAAAATGGTTTTTTCATCTTCTAGTAAAAATGAAACTACCGTTTGCGCTTCCCCAGCTACTACTGAGACACGAGCTACTTTACCTTGCATCGTTTTCAAGTTGGCTTTGTCTGTATTTTCATTGTTACTTCCTTTGGTTACTAACTCAATTCGATAAGCGTCTAATGCGCCTTGTGCCGTGTCTGCATCAATCACAATATCATTATCTACGGCGTTTATATAGACATATTTTTTGAAAATCCCTTTACTGTCCATTAACGAAACAATCCACGTTGGCACGCCATCAATGTTATAAAGGACTGGCATACTAGCTTTCCATTTCTTTTCTGGATAAATTTTTGAAGCGATAGAAATGGCGCCATCACTATCCATAATGCCGACTTTAGTATCACGATAATACGTAACTTGACCTGTTCGGGCATTGATTAAGGAGTAACCTAAAGCGGAATCTTGGTCTTTTTCACTACTTGTAAAGTCCGTAAAATAAAGCAACTGGTTCCCTTCCTTGTTCATCATCGGCGTAATTTGTCCTGATGCATAAATACCATTTTCAGTTGGAATTTTGACATCTTTTTTGGCACCAAACATTGTCTGGTTCCACCAGCCTTGACTGTAACGACCAAAGAATTCATTTAAGCTATTCGCCGCTGAACTAGTAATCGGCGCATCAACGAAACTTGGGGCTTTTTGACTGTCATAAACGTTAACTTCTCCTGTTGTAGCATTCAATACTGCCGTTTTAAATTCATTATAGTGCATGCGACCAGAAACCCCATACTCTTTGTAAAGCGTTTGAATATAGTAAGGATTCCCTTGGTCGTCCAGCTCTAAATTGATTGTGCCAGTTGCTGCATAACCTGGATAAGCGGAATAAATTTTTCGTGCGGCATCTTTGCCAAAGTAAGCTGAAGGAGTATAAACAATTGGTTTTTCTACAAATTCTGGCTGTGCGTTGATATCTGTCGCACTAATGATGAAATAGCCAGGTACTTCCCCCAGTTTTAGCCATTTAAAGAAGCCATTAAATTCGACTGTTGCTACATAAACATACTCGCCATTGACAACTTGTGCCGTTATACCATCCAAAGTAAACATATTGGAATTGGGAATGACGGAAAATTTTTGTAACATTTTTCGTTTCGCCGTTTGTGGTGCAATCGCAATGGGTGTTTCTTTCGCCGAAGTTAAAACTTCAGCTTTTTCTTCCGTTTTTAAAGGAATCGTTTGATAAATTTCATCAATAGAAGAGATTTTGGTAATACTACTGACAATAGTCAACAAAATCATTGCCAAAACGGCAACACCCAAAATTTTGCCAGACCAGTCTTTGTTAGCCGTTTTGTTGGTATTCTTTCCTACTTCTTTGCGGCCCTTTTGGATACCAAGAACTTCGACTTTACTAGCTAAGCGTGTACTTAATAACACCCCACTAGCAATCACTGCGCCAATCAGATTAATCCATAACACGGTTGAAAGATTTTTACTTGGCAAAGTCACAAATAAAAAGATACCTAACAAGAGCAATTCCATCGCCATTAATAGAATGGTCCCCTTACTCTTTTTCCCTTTATTCGCTACAATTTTGGCGCCATTCGCAACTAAGATCCCGATACCAAAAAATAACGTTAACCCAATAAAATTAAAAAACATTCACTTGCCCTCCTCATAGATAAGTAAAAAAAGTGCTCCCACGCATTGTAGAAGCACTTCCTGTGATCCATTCTATTATAACGTTTTCTATTTTTACTGACAATATCGTTGAAGCAAAATCAGTCGGAAGGCTTAGAGTTCTGAAAAACGTTTATTTCTCTGGCTGAATATAGGGAACGATAGGTGCCGTTACGCCAATTGAAGCACCACGAACAAAAGGTTCATTTTGTAAGGCTTTGAAATTTTTGGTTTGTCCGGTAAGCATGACTCCCCAAATAGGTAATTTTTCGACTTTTTTATTTTTATTTTGTTGGATAAACTTTTGGCCTTCTTGGTTGTCAGCAAACATGGGGGATTTTTCTAAGGTTTCAAAAAAGTGTTGCTTGTCGTTTTCAGGATCAAATATTTCGTTGTGATCGTCCATGCTTAATTGAAAACCATAAGGCAGCGTACCAGAAGGACCTTCTGCTTCATTAACCGTTTCGGAGTAAACATAGAGCCAAACTAAGTTGACATTGCTCGGTAACATTTTGCGGACTTCTTCATATGGATAAGGTTTATCAAAAGAAATCGCCACTTCCGCTACTTGGTTTTCCATTTTATCTAATTCACTTAATTCGTTTTTGATACCACCATAGTAATTGGTAATCGCTGGGTTATAAAAAGATGCTACTTTCTGCTTGGTTTGTCGGTTGTATTCATAAAAATTCTTAGAAGAATAATAGCTACCAGGATAGACTTCATTCCAGTCAATCGAATTTCTGAAAAAGCTATATCTGCTACGTAAATTACTCCACTCCACCGTGTAACCATCAATATTTTTTGAACGATTGGTCACAACTTCGCCCCCAAAAGGCGAACTATTAGCAATTACTTGGGAATCTAATTGAGTGTTTGGTGAAGCAATCATTTCTTGATCATTAATTACTTCTAGTAGGGTATGATAGTTTTTCGTCGAAAGTTTATCCATTCCCACAAAAAAACCGACAAACAATACAGCAAAACTAACAACGGTTATGGCACCAATCACGATAAATTGTTTTCTTTTCGCTTTACGAATACTTTTTTTTAAATCCACTTCTATTCCTCCAGTTCTTTTTTTAATTTTTGACGTGTGCGATACAATTTTTTGCGAACATTTTCAACAGATAATTCTAAAATCAACGCAATCTCGGCATACGATAATTGATAATAATATTTCAAAAGTACTAGTTCTTGTTCCTCATCTTTTAAGGAATCGATCAATAATAATAACTCTTGCCCTTCCATTTTTTCTATTGATTGCACAGGATGGCTGTTTGCCACAAAAGTGCGTTCTCGTTTCTTTTTTCGATACATCGTAATGTAGTAATTAAATGTTACTCGGAAAAACCACGGGCGTAGATTTTCTGATGTAATTTCAGGTAATATTGAAAAAATCGTTGTATACGTTTGCGACACTGCATCTTGTGCATCTTCAAGACTTGCTCCTCGGCGAATCAAGACTTGGATGACTTCTTGCCCCAAAGAAAATAGTACTTCGTCAAAATTTGCCTCCTTTTTCATCTGATTTCTCCTTTCACTTATACAACGTTTCAACTAGGGAAAAAGTGGACAGTCCTTCGTTCATTATTTTTATGTATTTTTTCTCTCAATAAAAAATACTCCTGCTTAGGCAGAAGCATTTTTTGTTTTTGCTTATTTATCATTTTCCAATGACTAATCTTCGTGTATAAACGGCTTGCCCAGAATGCATCACTGCATCATCAATCACTGAAACTAAACGCACTTGTCTAGTCACCGGCGGGGTCCAATTTTTATCAATCACGTCTGACAATTGTTCTTCTTTGATTTGGTCTAAATAGCTTTTGGTAAGTGCCACACTGGCAGCCAAATAGTCACTAAGCAATTGCTTTTCTGCCACCACGACTTTCGCCGCTTCCTCTGGTGTGTGATGCCAGTCTTCTGTTTCATCTGGCAAATCCAAGGCAAATTTTTCTGTCCAGTGTTGACTAAGCCATAACGGATCACTATGATTAAGTGCGGAAATTTGTAGGTCTAATTCTCTGGCTGTGTGCCACATCAGCCAAGTAACAGACTTGATTAATGGTGCGGGCATCGTGTTTGCTTCGGCAACGGTCATTTGCGCAAGTGTTTCTTCAAAACGTTCGTGCGCTCGGTCAAGGGTTTCACTAGAAAGTTGAGTGACTTTCATAAAAATACCTCCTTTGTGTTGGTGCCTGTTCTTTCGTTTCTATTTTCTATTATACTGCAAAAGAATACGTTGTAGTTCTTTTTTGGCTGCGGTATCTGCGGAAAGGGTAAAGATCACTTTCTTTCTTCAAAATAACACCCCCCTAAGTAAAAAAGAATTGACAATTCTCGTAGTTTCCCTTAGTATGTGGAAAAGTACCTTTAAGATAGTCCGAGAGGCTAACAAGGCAAAGTTCTGTAAAATTCTGTATTTTTGTATAGTGAATGATACGAGATGTCTTGCCCTTTTTTTGTGTGCAAGGCTTTTTTTGCGCGGTGCTTAATCAATTTATTTGGGAGGCAACAAAGTGGAAAAGAAAAAACGTGAAGTGAAAGGTATCTCATTTACCAAAAAAATGGTGATTTCATTGGTGGGAGGGTTAATCGTTGGGCTCGGCTTTTTATTTTTAAGAGAGCACCTTGTTCGCAGCAATCAAGGCGCTGTGTGGCAGACAATCAATCAGATTCTTTTCCAAGATATTTCAGACCCTGAAAAAGGACAATCTGCGATTGGGCTTTTCTATATTATTGGTCAACTATTTATCAACGGCCTACAATTAGTGATTTTGCCGATGGTCTTTACTTCAATTACTTTAGCCATTTGTCATATTACCGATACGCAAAAATTAGGACGAATTTCCTATAAAACAATTTTTGGCTTTTTATCGATGTCACTGATTGCTCTATTAACGGCAGGAATTGTGGGCTATAGCGTATATTTAACTGGCGCTTTTAATGTGTCGTTATCTGAAACGCTAGCTCCTGTCGAAGTAAGTACGAGCGGCAACCCATTAATGGTGATAGTCAATGCTGTCACGAAAAATATCGGTTCTGCATTTAGCGACAATGGTGCGATTTTAGCTGTTGTTGTGTTGGCAGTGATTACTGGTTTATGTATTAATGCATTAGGGGATAAAATTCGTGTTTTCAAAAAATTAATTGAAGAAGTCAATGCGATGGTCACGTTATTTTTAACCTTTGTAATTACTAAATTTGCTCCTATTGCCGTCTTTATGTTGTTAGTTCGGACGTTTGCTTCTTACGGGATTGATTATTTAAAACCAGCGTTAGTCTACGTCGTAACAACGACAGCGACGCTCTTAGCCTTTTTGATGATCGGTTACCCATTATTTATCTTATTTGCGACAAAATTAAATCCTGTTCCTTTTATTAAAAAGATTATGAAAGTTGTGGTCTTTGGATTTTCTACTTCTTCTTCGGCAGCCACTTTACCGTTAAATACAAAAACAACGGTTGAAGAGTTAGGTGTCGACAGCGATGTTGCCGCCTTTGTCTTGCCGTTAGGAATGACTATTAATATGAACGGCACAGCGATTATGCAAGTAATTGCGGCTATTTTTGTGGCGGGCGTAGCTGGTTATGAAGTGACACCAGCTAATATTGCCTTGATTGCCATTTTAGCTTTAATGTCATCTATTGGTACACCGGCGGCACCTGGCGCTGGCGGAATTATCCTTTTCACTATTTTAACTGGTTTAAACTATAACAATGAGATTGCGATTGCGACGTATTCATTGATTTTAGCCATTAATCGTCCAATCGAAATGCTCGTTACTAGCCTAAACGTGGTTGGTGATAGCGCCACTGCGATTTATGTCGCACATTCGGAAGATTTGTTGGATGAAGCCACTTATCTGACTGATGTCGCTGACTTGCAAAATGCGGAAGCGGAGTAATTAATGAAAAAGCAGACTTCTTGTATGGAAGTCTGCTTTTTTATTATGTTTTTAGTGAATCCGTAATTTTTTACTTCTTCGATTTACTTTTACGAAAAACTAAAAGACACCCACTGGCGATAACTAGAAGACCAATAATCACAAGCGCGATTGATTTCTTTTCTCCTGTGCTCGGTAAAAATTGGCTAGCTTTTCTGAAACCACCTTGGCTTGATGGCTTAACTTGTTTCGTACCAGTTTGATCAACTCCTGTACTAGTATTTAAGTGTCCATTATTCCCCCCATTTTTTTGCTCCTTTTTATTTTCCCCACTATTTTTCAATGTTAATTGCTTCACTGCCGAACGTAACTCTGTTTCTGCTTGGTCTACTTCTGCTTGCGTTGCTGTTGTTTGATCTGCCACAGTTTGTGCTTGTTTCAATGCTTCGCTGTAGACTTTCCAGCTGCTTGCGGTGTAGTCTTTTTCTTGGTGTTTCTCGTTTTCTTTGATGATTTTCAACAAGTTGGTTTTATCTACTTCTTTAGTTGGCACTTTTACCAATTGCTTCACTGCCGAGCGTAGTTTTGCTTCTGCTTGGTCTACTTCTGCTTGCGTTGCTGTTGCTTGATCTACCACAGTTTGTGCTTGTTTCAATGCTTCGCTGTAGGCTTTCCAGCTACTTGCGGTGTAGTCTTTTTCTTGGTTTTTCTCGTTTTCTTTGATGATTTTCAACAAGTCGGTTTTATCTACTTCTTTAGTTGGCACTTTTACCAATTGCTTCACTGCCGAACGTAACTCTGTTTCTGCTTGGTCTACTTCTGCTTGTGTCGCTGTTGTTTGATCTGCCACAGTTTGCGCTTGTTTCAGTGCTTCGCTGTAGGCTTTCCAGCTACTTGCGGTGTAGTCTTTTTCTTGGTGTTTCTCGTTTTCTTTGATGATTTTCAACAAGTTGGTTTTATCTACTTCTTTGGTTGGTACTTTTACCAATTGCTTCACTGCCGAGCGTAGTTTTGCTTCTGCTTGGTCTACTTCTGCTTGCGTTGCTGTTGTTTGATCTGCCACAGTTTGTGCTTGTTTCAATGCTTCGCTGTAGACTTTCCAGCTGCTTGCGGTGTAGTCTTTTTCTTGGTGTTTCTCGTTTTCTTTGATGATTTTCAACAAGTTGGTTTTATCTACTTCTTTAGTTGGCACTTTTACCAATTGCTTCACTGCCGAGCGTAGTTTTGCTTCTGCTTGGTCTACTTCTGCTTGCGTTGCTGTTGCTTGATCTACCACAGTTTGTGCTTGTTTCAATGCTTCGCTGTAGACTTTCCAGCTGCTTGCGGTGTAGTCTTTTTCTTGGTGTTTCTCGTTTTCTTTGATGATTTTCAACAAGTTGGTTTTATCTACTTCTTTAGTTGGCACTTTTACCAATTGCTTCACTGCCGAACGTAACTCTGTTTCTGCTTGGTCTACTTCTGCTTGTGTCGCTGTTGTTTGATCTGCCACAGTTTGCGCTTGTTTCAGTGCTTCGCTGTAGGCTTTCCAGCTGCTTGCGGTGTAATCTTTTTCTTGGTGTTCTTTTTGTTCCTGAATTAATTTTTCTAACGCTTCTTTCGTTACTTCAGGAGTTGTTTTAACAGTGATTGAACGCGAGCTGCCATTTAACCCCGCACTATTTAAAGTGATAATATTTTGGTCAACAGAAATTTCTGGGTCCGCTGCGACTACTTCAAGAATGCCCTTATCAAATTCAATAGAAACGGATGCATTATTTTGTAAAGGATTCGCAAGAGTTAAGCGATAAGCACCGTTATCAATTTTTTCTGAAATAACCGACATTGGATCATACGCATACAGTCCTGCAATTTCTTGGTCATTATTCCATGTATTCATCATGACATAATTACCTGCTTCAATGGCTTGTAAGTTTGCTGTATTTTCTAGAACAGTATAGCCTTTGTTTTTAGAAAGAGCTGCGATTTCTTCATTCGTTTTCCCAACCACTGTTAAATATTCGTAAGTACCATTTTCAACAGTCTTGCCATAATTTTTACTAATTTTAGCAAATGTATTTGTATAGGTTTTATAATTAACAAAGTATTCGTTAATATCTCCGTAGCGACCAGAGCGTTCTTCTATTTGAACATCAAGCGTATTCATTGAATTAGGAAAAACATAGCCAATGTTATTCAATGGATTCGCTGCGCTTAAACTAATCCAAGAATTATCTTTGTCTGAACCTTGGTTAAGCTTCACTTCCTGTGGATGAATCATCCGATTATCGAGGATTGTTTCAATCGAAGCATCTGTCGTACCAGTAATGCCACTTCCCAAATTAATGATTTGACCATCTAATAAGAACCAAGATTTTTTAGCAACTAAGTTCATTCCTTCATTACTTTTATCTAAAAACATTCCTATAGAGGCAACCTGTCCATTATTTGAGCCACCTACCCATGACTGGGGACTGCGTTTCCCTGTATAAGCACCATTTGCCAATTCTCTTGTGTCAACTGTCGTTCCTGGTAATCGATATGGATCGATCGTTGCCCAGTATCCTTCATCAAACTGAGCAAAGTCTTGATTGTATAAATAAAGCATGCCGTCTGCTGTATGCCAGCCTTTTTTATTTTCCGTATTCCCAAATTCATAGTTTCCGACACGTTGTGAATACATACTAATACCCACCGCATATTCGTTATTTTTCTGTAGAACTCGATCCATCGAACCATATACATTTAAAGATTGCATTGGTGTCGCTTGGGCAGGTGACGCACTATTCACTACATTTTTCAAGTCAATTAACGCTTCAAAATCTCTTGGTTTTTTAAAGAAATGATAGTATGACCCACTTTGTTGAAGCCATGTTTGGATAGATGTATAAATGTCATTTCTTAAATTTTCTGGTGCAAATTTTGCAATTAAGGTTAAATTAGCTATTGTTTCTTTACCCGATTCAAACTCTGTAGTAAAAGGATTCGTTTCTGGCGCTCTGGAAATACTTCTACCAGAAACCATCGATGGCATTTTTCCATTTACCATTAATTGTAAGTAACCTTTATCAACAACATTAAATAAATTACTAATGTTAGGGTCATTCATCTCCCAGTCGGAACCTTGTAAAATAGTCTGAATTCGTCCAAACCCTTTTAGCAACTCATTCCCGTAACTGCCGTTGTACGGAAAATAACCATGTTGAATCAAGGAACCATCAGGATATAAGCCATCACCAGAGGAAACACTTTTTAAAACGGACGGAACAGCTTCTTGTACTTGTACTAGGCGTTGATTATCTTCTAACAAAAGTCCAGTACCTAAAACGGTGATTGAAATATCTGTTAAGTTAGCCCCTGTTGCACGATAAATTGGCCATTGTATGTTTGGATCTTTTGCATACAGCATCAGCGGAGCAGTAAATTTATTTAATTTTTCTGCATCTGTATTCAATAGGTCATCATGTAATAAAATCAATGTATCTGTTAGCGGCTGCGCGGAACCAATTTGCCAATCCCACCAGTTACCTGTGTAATACGTTCCATTGTATTTTTTTGTATCAATCATAAATTCAATGCCTTTAACAATCGCATCATAAACTTCCGGTTTTTCAAAAAGCTCACTTGATGGTTCATAGTAGCCTAACGCTAATTTTTTAATATTGGTAAATTGAGTCGTGTAATCAGCAGACACTGTATCCGATGGTTTTCGTTCCCACAGATACCCACGATCTGCTGCTTGATTAAGCGTTTGCCACAATGCTAAACTCTCCGTAGCAATCTGGGCACGATACTGTTGCACATCTGCATCGTTATCATACTGCGTTGTACCTAACAATCGCATTTTCCATTTTGCTCGCATTTCCGCATATTGTTTATTTTCTGCTACAACAGTCACAGGAATTGTATCACTAATTTCTGTTCCTTTAATTTTGACTGTTACCTTCGCTTCACCACTCTTAACTGCTGTTAAATTACCCGTTTGGTCAACCGTCACAATAGTAGGATCACTACTTGACCACTCAATCTGATCTTCTGTAATATCTACTCCAGCTGGTGACACTTCAAAGGCTAGCTGTTGCTTTCTTTTTTCACTAATAGTCAGGTTCTCTGTTAAAAGTTTAATCGCTTCTGGCAGTCGTTTTTTTTCATATGCTTCAAACGAAATAATACTTGAACTGTAAAATTGCTTATTTGTGTGTTGCCACATTTTCATCTGCTGATATTTTACAAAACGTGCTTGTACATTATTGCCATCAATATATTTTTTAGTAGGTTGGCCACCTTGCCCATTCTCTTCTTTAAAGATAGATTGATAGCTTTCACCATCTGTTGAAACTAAGATTTCATACACAGGACTTTCTGCATGCAACTGTAAAACGAGTTCGCCAATGTTTTTTACTTCACCCAAATCAACAATTAACCATTGTTCATCTTGCTTATCAGCGGACCAGCGTGTTGTTTCATCGCCATCGACAGCTTTTTCGCCAACAAATTGAGGGTATTTCCAATTCTCTCCAATTTTTCCTCCTTCTACACCAGAATATGTCACTTCTTTTTGTAAAAATAAATCAGTTATTTCTTCTGCAGATGCACTCATCGCAGTTAGCGAGAAGCCTGTAAGCATGAAAGCAACAACGACTATTATTTTTTTAATCATATTTTTCCCCATATCTTTCTATTTTTAAGCAACCAATCCGACTTTTCCAAACACTTTTTTCTGATAATTTAATCAACTTCCTCCTCTACTAAGTATTCTATATAAAAATTAGGCATGAAAAGACAACCTAAAGTAATTACTTCAGACAGACTTTTCATGCCTAGTTTTCCCTAGTCACATGAAATATTATACATGTTTACGCTTTCACTTTAAGGTAATTTTTGGTTACTGTCAATAGCGTTTTCTTCATTAAAGAGCTTATTCAACTTTTCACGTTAAAAATATTGATTTTTATGATAATCCCTTAATTTTTTCTCATTTTAAAATAATAATTATGGGTGCTGAACCTGTTTCTGAGGCACAACAATCGGACAATTTTTTTGAAAAAACGAGAGGAATGACCATTGTTTTTTGCCATTCCTCTCATTTTTATTTATTGTTTGAACGGTAACGTTGCTCTCAAACCAGTTTGATTGAATTTTTTTATTTTCTATCAGACAAACAGACTAAAGATATTTTACTTCATATATTTTTCAAGTAATGACTTGATTCATAGAACTTACTGAGCAACCAGCCTACTTCCTATTTATGATACGGTTCCCCTTTCATAATCCGAAAACCACGATAAATTTGTTCAACTAATACCAAACGCATTAACTGATGTGGATAAGTTAAGCGGCCAAAAGAAATTTGTTGGTTACTTCGCTGAAGGACTGAATCACTGAGACCTAAGGAGCCACCAATGACAAAGGTTAGATTACTTTTGCCACTAATCCCTAATTGTTCAATTTCTTTTGAAAATTCTTCACTAGATAATTGTTTGCCATTAATGGCTAAAACAAAGACGTATTCGTTGTCATTAATTTTCCCCAAAATACGTTGGCCTTCTTTTTCTTTGACTTGAAGCATTTCAGCGTCACTGAGTTTTTCTGGGGCTTTTTCATCTGGTACTTCAATGATTTCCATCTTGGCATAGCTATTTAAACGTTTCAGATATTCATTAATGCCTTGAATCAGGTATTTTTCTTTCAGTTTTCCGACTGTTACTAGTTTAATTTTCACCTATTCCACTACTTTCTCGTTTTCTCTTCTTTCTTATTTTAGCACGAAGTTTGGCTACTTTCCACAACGTTTCCACATACTTATACACATATACACAGAGTTATCCACAGAACAAACTAAAAAATTACTTTATTTAACAGCTTTTTCAATACAAACACATATTCGCCACTGATTTGTCCACATTATCCACATTCTGTGGATAACTTTTCTGAAAACTGTACACAGAGTTATTCCCGATTTGTTCACATTTTTCTGTGTATAACTTTTTCATTCGTATTTTTTCTGTAATTTTTCCCTAAGTTGTTCATAAAAAATTCAAAGCTATTCGATAGACTAAAGGAGTAGGAAACAGATATACTTAATATAGAAAATTCAGATGCACTTATTGGGAGGTTATTTTATGCAACGAAAAGATGTTACACCTAATTCAGATAAAAAAAGTTTATTGCAAAAATTTGGGATTGGTTTAGCTGGCGGCTTACTTGGTGGCGCCCTTATTCTAGGAGGCGCTTATTCTGGGATTATTCCCACACCCAACGGCGGAAATAATGCGGCGACGACGACATCCACTAATCACGGCGACACAAAAGTCAGCAATGTAAGTTACAATGTGTCTAGCGATGTCACAAAAGCCGTGAAAAAAGTTCAAAATTCTGTGGTTTCTGTCATTAATATGCAAAGTGCTAGCAACAATTCTTCGGCAGATGATCCTTTTGGGGGATTGTTCGGTGGGAATGAAGGTACTCAAGACTCTTCCGGCAACAATGGTAACGATTTAGAAGCAGCCAGTGAAGGTAGTGGGGTTATTTATAAGAAAGATGGTAAAACGGCTTATGTCGTGACAAATAACCACGTCGTAGATAAAGCGCAAGGATTGGAAGTTGTTTTATCTGATGGTACCAAAGTGAAAGGCGAATTAGTCGGAACCGATGCTTACACGGATTTAGCCGTGATTAAAATTTCTTCCGACAAAGTTGATCAAGTCGCTGAGTTTGGAAATTCTAGTAAAATCACAGTCGGTGAGCCTGCTATTGCAATTGGTTCCCCTCTAGGCTCTGATTATGCTAACTCTGTCACACAAGGAATCATCTCTTCTGTGAATAGAAATATTACCAATAAAAACGAGTCTGGTGAAACCATCAATATTAATGCCATTCAAACCGATGCTGCCATCAATCCAGGAAACTCTGGTGGTCCACTAATCAATATTCAAGGACAAGTCATTGGAATTAACTCAGTAAAAATTGTGCAATCAACTAGTCAAGTGAGCGTTGAAGGGATGGGCTTTGCCATTCCAAGTAATGACGTAGTCAACATTATCAACCAATTAGAAAAAGATGGTAAAGTGACGCGGCCAGCTCTCGGGATTACGATGTCTGATTTAACAGGTATCTCTTCACAACAACAAGAACAAATTTTAAAAATTCCAGCTTCTGTAAAAACTGGCGTAGTGGTTCGTGGTGTTGAAGCAGCGACCCCTGCTGAAAAGGCTGGATTGGAAAAATACGATGTTATCACGAAAGTTGACGGCCAAGACGTAAGCTCTACTACAGATTTACAAAGCGCGCTTTACAAGAAAAAAGTTGGCGACAAAATGGAAGTGACTTATTATCGTGGTTCTAAAGAAATGAAAGCAACTATCGATTTAACCATTGATAAATCAGCTTTAACACAACAAAATAATCGCAGCAATCAATAAAAGAAAGAAACGACCTGTTGTTCAAACAACAGGTCGTTTCTTTCTTTTATTCTCCTACCGCAAATGCAGAACCAACTTCTGCATCAAAAGGCAATTCTAAGATTCCTTTTTTAGCTGGTGCATTTGGTAAACGTAATTCTTTTGCTGAACAAATCATTCCAAAACTTTCTTCACCACGTAAAACCCCTGGCCAAATCATTAAACCATCAGGCATCATTGCGCCTGGTTTGGCCACAACTACTTTTTGTCCTGCTTTGATGTTCGGTGCGCCACAAACAATTTGTAAGATTTCGCCGTTGTCTACTTCTGTTTGTGTGATAGATAAATGATCTGAATCTGGGTGTTTTTTACATGATTTGACAAAGCCAACCACAATTTTAGGGGTGTCGTCTTTTTCAAGGGTTTCTGAAAATCCCGCATCTTTAATCGCTGTATTGACTTTTTCGATTTGTTCGTCTGTTAAAGTCACTTGGCCGGTGCCATTAATGTCACCTAGAAGCGCTGAAGCATTGAAAATATTCCAAGCTACCACTGTTTCTGGCGCCTCAACTAAACTTACACGTGCCACATCGCCGACACGTTTTACTTGGTTTTCCGCACCTTGATCGTCCGCAACGATGACAAGTAAGACATCGCCAACGTGTTCTTTGTTATATGCAAAAATCATTTCTGTTCCTCCTCTGTCGTTTTCCTGTCTTATCTTATCAAAAATTGACCCCTTGTGCATACTTTTTTGTCGAAAAACTAAAAGACTTGGAAAATATGTCGCTACGACTTATTCTCCAAGTCCTCAATTTTGAGTGACAAGCCGCTGATCCTTTGAAAAAACAAAAGAAACGTAGGGTCAACTCTCTATTCAATCAATAACTTTTTTTGCTTATTTTTCTTCAGAGTGAACAATTAAGACATCGCAAGGGGCTTGACGAATAATGTAGCTACTGACGCTTCCCATGACCACACGTTCGACTGCGTTTAATCCTGATTGTCCCACCATAATTAAATCAACATTGTATTTTTCAGGTAATTCATGACTCATGACTTCTTTGGGTGAACCAAACATGGTAACTGTTTCAACATTATGAAAATCAACGCTTTCAGCATACTTTTTACAATCGGCCATTAATTCTTCCGCAGCGGCTGTTTCTTGATCAATTAATTGATCATTTAACGTCGAATACCCCATCATTGTATACACTTGATTTTCTAAAATATTTGCAACAATGACTCGGCTTCCGTTTCGACGAGCAACCTCAATTGCACGTTCATAAGCTAAATTAGCTTGATCACTACCGTCTACGCCGACAAGAATATTTTTATACATTTGTTCTTCCATTTTCGTCACCTTCCCGATGGAGGCTGATCTAAAAGGCTTCTTTGACTAAGAATCTAGAGTCAAAAATGAATTTAGGACCCTTGCGCAGAACGCCCTTTTGTCCAGCTGATTCTCTCTTAATTTAATGGTTCCTCTGGTTCATGAAAATTAGCCTAAGCTAGTTAAAAATGCACTGATTTCTTCTTTTGTTTTTCGATCTTTATTTACTAAGCGTCCTAACTCTTGACCGTTTTCAATTACGACAAAACTCGGAATACCAAAAATATTCCACTCGGCAGCCACGTCAATAAACTGATCACGGTCGACTTCGATAAATTGAAACGCTGGAAATGCTTCTTCAATTTCAGGCATGACTGGTTTAATGAAACGACAGTCTCCGCACCAATCAGCAGTAAAGAAGAAAACATTTTTACCTTTTTCAACATAAGTTGCTAGTTCTTCTAATGAATTGGGATAAATCATTTAAACATCCTCTACTTTCCGTAAACAATTGTATTAACTGTTGATTTATCCAAGCCACGTAATGCTTGTAACAACATTTCCCGCGCTGCTTCATAATCCGCAATACTAAACATTGTTTGATGCGTATGGATGTAACGACCACAAACGCCGATGACTGTACTTGGTACACCATTATTAGTTGTGTGCGCTGCCCCAGCATCCGTTCCGCCTTTAGAAACAAAATATTGATACGGAATATTGTGTGTCGCTGCTGTATCCAATAAATATTCACGCAAGCGAGGCAATGTGATTAAACCTGGGTCGAAAATCCGTAATAACGTTCCTTCACCTAAATGACCATATGTCCCTTTTTTCGTGTGAATATCATCTGCCGCTGAACAATCCACCGCAAAGAAGATATCTGGATTAAATTTATGAACAGATGGTTTAGAACCACGTAAACCGACTTCTTCTTGTACGTTTGCTCCAGCAATTAATGTGTGGCCTAATTCTTCATTTTGTAACGTTTCCAATGCATCTAATACCAACGTACAACCATAGCGGTTATCCCATGATTTACTGATAATATTTTTGCCATTAGCTGTTTTAATCGTTTCTGTTTGTGGAACAATGGAATCCCCTGGACGAACGCCAAAGCTTTTAGCTTCTTCTTTTGAAGAGAATCCTGCATCAAATAACACATCAGAGACTTCTAATTGTTTTTGACCACTCGTACCACGCAACAAGTGTGGCGGAATAGATGAAGAAATACATGGATAGTTCCCTTTACTTGTTTTTAACGTAAAACGTTGTGCTGAAACAACATAGGGATTCCAGCCACCTAAAGGAACCACTTGGAATAAACCATTATCGTTAATTTGAGTTAACATGAAGCCAACTTCGTCCATGTGGGCTGCTACCATTACGCGTGGCGCTGCTTCCACTTTTGAACGTTTAATCCCAAAAATACCACCTAAACCATCATATTGAACATCGTCCACTAACGGGGTGATATGTTCTTTCATGTACGCGCGAATGTCGTCTTCAAATCCGCTGGTTCCTTGTAATTCAGTTAATTCCTTGATTCGTTGAAATGTTTTTTCTTCCATAGATGTATGTCCTATTGCTTTTGATTTGTTGGAAATTACGCCAACCAAGCGTCACTTTTTCTCTAAAAAGTCACTTTATCCTGTCGATAAAAATAGGTACTCCTTTCATATGATTTCACTCTTATTATAACGCAAATACTAGAAAATGCACATCGCTTTCTCTTTTTAAACGTGACAATGAGAATGCCCTAAAAGAATGATTGAAAAACTTTTTTTATTTCTCAGCGGCCCCTTCTCTATGGTAAAATAAGAGTGATACTGACAAAAGTAATAGTAAGCAGAAACCGACCAAGGGAGGTCATACAAATGAACGAAGAAAATGAGTTGACATACTTTAAAGGCGGCTTAGCGCTAGGCGTTGGTCTTGGTTTAGTAGGAGGCATTGCCTCAACCTTGTTCTACCATAAGAAAAAAACAATCTCCGCTGATCTCGTCTTAGAAAATGTAAAAGCTGCTTTTTTAAAAGAAGGACCGATTGAAGGTTCGTGGATTGAGTTTGAGAAAAAGCCCTTGCGGAAATTCGCCATCCACTCCAAAACGTATACTGGAGGAATTTGCCGCATTGAAGACGACGGCATTGTTCAATACGAATTCACTGCAGATGCCTACACAGGAACTGTCATTGACATCCAACGATTAAAAGATTAAAAAGATTGTTACAAAAGCACTTATTTGCTTTTGTAACAATCTTTTTTTCTTCTCATTTGTTTTTTGTAAAAGGGATGTTTATTTTATGTCAAAAAAATCAAATCAATGATGAATAAATACTCAAAAATCGAATGTTTTCTGCATGGAAATCACCTCAAATCTTTACTTATCAACGTTTGTCCACTTTTTTCATAAAAAAGATTAGACATTTTTTAAAAATTGATAAAAGAATAATCATTTCTAACGATTTTTTAATTTCTCCTTTTCATTTTTACATTATACTGAGAGTATTGCTAAAAATGAAAAGGAGCGTGTCAAATGAAGAAATCTGTTTTATTTACTTCATTACTTGTATTATCAAGCTTAGCTTTAGCGGCCTGCGGCGGTGGCAGTGACGATAAAGGAGCTAGCAACGGCGGCAGCAACAACCAAGTATACACAATGGTTGAATCCCAAGAAATGCCTAGTGCCGATCCGTCCCTTGCGACAGATGAAGTGAGTTTTACCACTTTAAATAATGTCTACGAAGGAATCTATCGTTTAGATAAAGACAACAAACCCGCGCCTGCTGGTGCAGCCGAAAAAGCGACTGTTTCAGAAGACGGTTTAGTTTACAAAGTTAAATTACGTGAAGAATCAAAATGGTCTGATGGCAAACCAGTTACTGCTGCAGATTACGTTTACGGTTGGCAACGAACAGTGGATCCTGCCACTGCTTCAGAATATGCCTACATGTTTGAACCAGTAAAAAATGCTGAAAAAATTTCTAAAGGGGAACTACCTAAAGAAGAATTGGGCATTAAAGCAATCAATGATCATGAATTAGAAATCACTCTAGAAACAGCAACACCATATTTTGACGATTTATTGGCTTTCCCTTCTTTCTTGCCGCAACGTCAAGATATCGTTGAACGTTTTGGTAAAGATTATACAAAGAGTAGCGATAAAGCAGTCTACAATGGTCCCTTTACGCTAACTGAGTTTGATGGTCCCGGAACAGATACTAAATGGTCTCTAACTAAAAATGAAGAATATTGGGACAAAGAGACGGTCAAGTTAGATAAAGTCGCTATCAACGTGGTGAAAGAAGCCCCAACTGCCTTAAATCTTTATGAAACTGGTGAAGTGGATGATACGTATTTATCTGGCGAACTGGCTCAACAAATGCAAAACTCGCCTGACTTGGTCCAATTAAAAGCCGCTTCTTCTTTCTATTTAGAAATGAATCAAGCAGATGAAAAATCACCATTGACTAATGCAAACTTACGTCGTGCTATGTCTTATGCCATCGATCGCGATTCATTAGCTAAAAATATTTTAGCTAATGGCTCTCTTCCTTCACAAGGCTTCGTTCCTGTGGATGTCGCGAAATCACCAAAAACGGGTGAAGACTTTGTTAAAGAAGCCGGCAGCGACAAATTAGTCAAATACGACAAGAAAAAAGCTGTGGAATACTGGAACAAAGCGAAACAAGAACTTGGTGTTTCCAACTTAACGGTTGATTTAATGGTAGACGACTCTGAAGGCGCTAAAAAAATGGGCGAATATCTTCAAGGATCACTATCTGATACTTTGGAAGGCTTAAAAGTAACTGTGACGCCTGTCCCTATGGCTGTTCGCTTAGATCGTACCTTAAAAGGGGATTTCCAAATCGCTGTTCGTGGTTGGAGTGCCGACTATTCAGACCCAATTAACTTCTTAGATTTATTAGAAAGCTCAACTTCTAATAACCGTGGACGTTACAGCAATCCTGAATACGATAAATTCATTGCTGCGTCCAAAACCACAGATGTTAACGATCCTGAAAAACGCTGGGAAGATCTAATCAACGCTGAAAAAACAGTAATTGCTGATATGGGTGTTGTGCCAATTTACCAAAAAGCAGAATCACACTTACGTGCACCAAACGTGAAAGAAATTATTTATCATCCAACAGGTGCTAAATACGACTTCAAGTGGGCGTATAAAGAATAATCACTCGATTAAATTTAGAAAAAGATTTGGAACAATAGCGATTTTGGCTATTGTTCCAAATCTTTTTTATATAATCCCGATTAAAGAACCTAACAACCCAAAAATCACAGTAAAAATAATTAAAGCAATCGGCGTGCGTCCTTTTTTCAACATAATAAAACAAAACAGCGTAAACACTAAAGGTAATAAATTGGGCATGATTGTATCAAACAATTGTGTTTGAAGGTCTAACTTAGTGTCTTTCAAGCGAAAAACAAAAGTTGTCGTTAATTGTACACTCTTCGGAATCAACGCGCCCACCACGGAAATTCCTACAATTGTTGCTGAACGAGATAATTTTTTAGTACTTTCGCTTAAAACTGAAATTGCTTTGACACCCATTTTATAACCTAGATTAATTAACCCAATTTTGGCAGCCATATACGGAATATTAAATAACAACAAGAAAACAATTGGTCCTAAGATATTGCCTTCTAATGATAGTTGTGAACCAATCGCTGCTGCAATCGGCAAAACGGTTAAATAAAATAGCGCATCCCCAATTCCGCCTAACGGGCCCATCAACGCTGTTTTAATCGCTTGAATGGATTTTGGTGATTCTTTTGACTCTTCCATTGCAATAATCACACCATGCATGAACGTCACTAATTGTGGATTCGTGTTCATAAATTGTAAATGATTTTCCAAAGAAAGAGCTAAGTCTTCTTTATCACGATGAATCTTTTTCAATCCTGGAATTAATGAGTAGGTCCAGCCGCCTGCTTGCATTCTTTCATAATTAAATGAAGATTGTAGCAGATACGAACGGAACATTATTTTTTTTAACTCTTTTTTTGTTATTACTTTTTCGGATATCGTATCATTATATGTTTCTTCAGATGCCATCTTCTTCAAACCCTCCATTATTATTTGATGCAGTGACTGTATTATTTCTTTGTGCGTAAAATTCATATAAAGCAATTGCGACAGCTAAACCTGCAACCGCTAATGTATCTAATCCTAAATAGGCAGCCATAACAAACCCAAAAATAAAGAACGGTACGTAGGATGTTTCCCACATCGTTTTTAATAACATGGCGAAACCTACTGCTGGCATCATACCACCTGCAACGCTCAAGCCATGAATACTCCATTCGGGTAGAATAGAAATGAAACTAGATGCTTTATCAGCACCAAAGAAAATACATAAAAATACTACAAAAAAATAACAAATGAATAAAACGATTGGTAAAAAACTAGACATTCTTTCGATGCCTCTTGTATCTGCTTTTTTTGCATAAGCATCAAATTTATGCATAATTGGTGACATCGCTGTATATAACAAGGTAATTAACGCTTGCGCTGCAACTGCGAAAGGAACAGCCAACCCTACGGTCACTTGTGGATCAGATTTTGTGATAATTGCTAACGCTGTTCCAATAACTCCCCCAATTACTACGTTGGGTGGTTGCGCACCGCCGATTGCTACTGCACCAATCCAAACTAACTCTAGCGTTGCTCCAGTGATTAACCCTGTGTTGACATCTCCCAATATTAAACCAACAATCAGCCCTGTAACAATCGGACGATGAATATGTGTCTGTAAGACAAGCTTATCGACCCCTGCTATCCCAGCCCAAATTCCTACCAAAATTGCCTGTACTAACATTTTTTTCCTCCTATTAGACTTCGTCTACTTTTTATAAACTGTTTCACCATTTACTAAGGTTTCTAGCACTTCGTATTTCTCATCAATAATTGTAAAATTACCTAAAAGCCCTAGTTTGATTTCTCCCATAGATTCGTTCACATTCAACAAACGAGCTGGATTTTTCGTGACTGAATTAATAGCAATCACTTCTGGAAGTAATGCTTTTTCAACAAGGTTGCGAACCATATTATTTAAATGGTTCGTACTTCCAGCTAACTTGCCATTCGCTAAACGGACCACATTTTGTTCATCAATAACCATTTCAATCCCTTTTTCTGGTTTTGGATAAACGCCTGGTTGACACCCTTTGGCCCAGATAGAATCTGTCACAGCAATTAAATAGTCCTTGCCTTTTAGTTTGGCTAACACACGTACTAATGAATAATCAACATGTACCCCATCAGCAATAATTTCAGCAAACGTTTCCTCACTATCCAAAGCAGCAACTACTGCGGTTGGTTTCCGGTGACTGATATCTTCCATTCCATTAAACGTATGGGTAAAACTTTTTGCACCTGCTTCGACAGCTGCCATTGCTTGTTCATAGGTTGCAGCCGTATGGCCAATTGAAATGACTACATCATGTTCATGACAATATGTAGTCAAGGCATTCTCTACATCATTTTCTGGTGCCAACGTCATTAATTTTATGTGCCCTTTTGCCAACTCTTGCCATTTTTTAAATGTCTCAACGGATGGTTTTACTAATAACTCTGGATTATGAGAGCCACGAAATTCTTCAGAAATCATTGGTCCTTCCGCATGAATCCCTAAGATTTGTGCTCCGTTGGTTCCTTGGTCTTCCTCAATAAATGAACCAATCACTTCAAATGAATGTTCCAAGTCTTTTGGAAATGTTGTTGACGTTGTTGGTAAAAAAGCTGTAATCCCTTCTTCTGGAAGGTAAGCTTGCCACTCTTTGATAAATTCATGATTGGCATGATTGGCATCCCCACCATGCCAACCATGATCATGAATATCAATAAATCCTGGAAGAATGCGCTTTTCTCCGTATTCTTTGTCGACAGCTTTTTCATTGTACGGTAGAATTGCAACAATTCGTTGTTCTGACACTTCAACTTGAGCTGGTTGAAATTGTTCGTTAATCCATACGTTTTTACTTTGAATAATCATTCTTCCCACTTCTTCTCTTCAAAATTATTGTCCAACATTACTTTTTTATGAAAATAATGCATCTAAACTTTCTTCTGGCGTTGACGGTACACGTTGAATCGAAAGTTTAACACCTAATTCTTGTAGCTTTTTAAAGGCGTCTACATCTGTTTTATTAACGGCAACAGCGGTAGCTACTTGTTTTTTGCCTTCTTCCATATGCATATTACCAATGTTTAATTTTTCAATTGGCACACCACCGTCTACCAAGCGCAATGCATCAACAGGATTATCAACTAACAGAAAAATCTTTTGTCTTTCTGAGGCTTTATGAATGACCTCAATCGTTTTCTTAATGGAAAAAAAACGGGTTTGTACTTCTGCAGGGGCCGCCATGTTTAACAATTGTTGGCGCATTGTATCCTCAGAAATTGCATCATTTGCGACTAAAATTAAGTTGGCGCCTAAAGAACCGTTCCATTGTGTTGCGACTTGACCATGAATCAAGCGATTATCAATTCTTGTTAATAAAATATTCGGCATAGTGCTTCCTCCTCTTTTCTAATTGGTTAAATTCCGTCTGCTTCTTCTTGAGTATTTGCTTGTGGTTGTTCTAGTTTTTTATGAACAATCCCATCTCTGGCTGAATCTGTGACCATTGAAACAAAATCTTCTACGTTCGTGCTGATTGTGCGTAATGCAAATCCTTCAAGAACCATCGGTAAATTTGTTCCTGCTAACACTTCAACATTTTGATAATTACTTGCGACAGTCATTGAAATTCTAAACGGTGTACCCCCTAAAAGATCAGTTAAAATGACCACTGCTGGACACGTCTCCAGCATAGAGTCAACGGCTTTACGAATGTTTGACTCTAATACATCAAGCCCTGTATCATTGAAAAAAGGGACCGCCTGAATATTTGGTTGTTCTCCTGCAATCATACTAACTGATTGATGCATTCCAGTTGAAAATACTCCATGTCCCGTTAAAATAAGACCTATCATTTATTCTTTCTCCCCTAACTATTTACTGAGCTTACTATTTAATTGGATAAGCAGAACTTATTCCTCAAAGAGTGTAACAATTCTTGTAACAATTGAGTATGCTTTCCCATGATTTTGGACGATGATTTCTATTTAAGAACATGTCCCTATACAGATACAAGGCGTCCCAACTTAAATATGCTTTTGAAAAAATGCTCGATTACAACCGTTAACCCAAACGAGCCAACAAATGTACCCATATACAACACAAGAATAACCAAGCTGACTGGTTGATTGGTTAAAAACGGATGGACCAGTTTCAAGACCAATTGAAAAACAAAAACATTCGCTAAATAACTACGATACGCATAAGTGGCTATCCATTTAACCATTGGTAAAAGACGAATCTTTTTGGCTATTCCTTGTGTTCCCAAATAAAAAACCAACCCGATAATCAGTAAACTATAGGCACTTTGAAGAAGCTCCAAATAAGGTAGATCGTTCGGTGTCATCTGTGTTCCATCAAATAAATTCCCTTGGACTGCCTGCCAAAAAATAAAAAGAAATAACAAAAATAGCGCCACCCTCGTCTTTTTTAAGAAAGTAAAAATTGCCCCCTGATACTTCGCTGCGATGACCCCGAAAATACCATAAATGAGATAACTAAGCCCTGAACGATCTATTAAGTACCAAAGAGAAGTTTCTGCATATGGAAAAATCATTTTCTGGTACCAGAAGCACCAAAGGATATGCGCACCGATTGTAAAAAAGACAATTGGTAAAATCACTTTTTTGTTTTTTGTAATTCTGGTTGCCAACCAAATAAAATACGGCATAAATAATTGGAATTGCAACATCATTACGGCATACCATAGATGTGCCGCGCCATCACCACTGAGAACTTTTCCTAGAAATCCTAGGGGCGTTTCATAGGGCATTCGTTGTTGTAAACTAGGAAAAGCGTATAGATAGAGACTGGACCAGACCACATAAGGAAGCACCAATTCATAAAATTTTTCCTTTAAAAATTCAAGATACGATTCAGCTTGACTCTTTAACACCATGTTGTAAATAATTGCAAAAATAAACATGGGTGCCGAATATTTAGACATTCGGTAAAAACTACCGATTGAATTCATTGCTTCCGTTTGCGGAGAATGTGTCAACACATATGATAAAACCGTTTGTAAAATAACTGATGCTACAGCGAAAACTTTTAAAAAATCGCTGATATTCAGATTTATTGGTTGTTCTTTACTCATGTACGTCCTCTTTCTTTCAATAATTTAGCGTGTAAGTAAGCGCTCGGATTAAGAACTTACTCACACGCTATTCACGCTTCTTTGATTTACATTGCTAGCGATTCATAATTGGCTAACAAGATGCCGCGTTCTTCAATCGCTTCTTTGACTTCTTGGGACGTTAATATTTCCACTTCACGAATTCGAGGCATACAATACCCTGATTGCTTTTGTAAAATAGTATCGATAAACGCAGGATGACAATTGATTTCAAAGACCTCTCCTTCACTACAAACAACCATATCAAGCAATTGCAAGATGGTTTCAGTTGAAATCGCCTTGTCATAAAATTGGTACAACATTTCATCTGGCGTGCGAACATCCTGATATAACTCTAAATAGTCTTTTGTTTCAATACTTCTTGAAGCGTTACGTAAAGGTAATTGATATTTGCGAGCAAGTGCCAAAGCCACACCTAATAACTTTTCATTTTTTCCATGAACGTTATGATGAGAATCAATATGATCAGGGCGTCTACCACTTTTCATAAATGAAATAATTTGAGCATCCCATTCGTTATAAACCTCTTCTAAATTGACTTTTTCTTCAAAAATCGATTGATGCCAAAAATAACCAGCTTCATCTACTAAGGAAGTAACCATTTCTCGAGGTAAAATAGGTTTTGCTTGGTTCAATGTCAATGTTAAATGGACACCGATAGCTAAAGTCGGTGCACTGATTCGAGCACTCTCCATGGCCTCTAAAAAATAAGGAGAAGTTGGTAATGCAGTTGTTGAAGTAACCACGCCACGTTTGTGTGCTTCAATGATTCCTTGCGTTACCGCTGGCGTGTAACCAAAATCATCAGCGTTGATAATTAATTTTTTATTGCTCATTTTTCCCCACTCTCTCTTCTGTTTCATGAATTTTTAGTTGTTTCTCTAATTGATTGTAGCTAAGTAGCGCCTTTTTTTATAGCTAGTTTTCTGATTGAGTGCTATAATCTACAAATAAGACCATGTCCCTAAAAAAGGACATTACGTTCACAAACGACAGGAGGGATCAGCATGCTGTTTTTAACCTATGATCCACAATTAAATCCAACAGAATTAGAGATTTACAAGTATATTAGCCACAATATTGAAAAAGTTCCTTATATGACAATTCGAGAATTAGCAGATGAAATTCATTTCAGTAAAACGGCAATCTGGCGTTTTTGTCAAAAATTCGAGTGTGAAGGCTATACAGATTTTAAATTTAAATTGAAGAATTATCTAAGCGAACGAAAAAAAACAGCCCAACCAAAATCTTTAGATGAAACAATGCTGATTCATTTTTTACAACGCTCATCAGAAGAATTATTAGAAGGACGGATTGTTCAAGCCGCGGAATTGCTGGCAAAAAAAGAATTTGTTCTTTTTATTGGCGAAGGAACGTCCAAAGTCCTAGCTGAATTTGGTGAAATTTATTTTTCCAGTATCTATAATTTATCTGCTTCTGTATCCCACCTTTTTTCCCATCCCGTTAGCAAATTATCCGAAGAAACGGCTAAAAAAGTGGGTGTTATCGCCTTATCAGTTTCGGGTGAAACACAAAAAGTCCGGCAAAATATTGATTATTTTATCGAAATGGGGATTGATGTAATTGCTATTACAAATAGTGAAAAAAGTACGATTGCTCAACTTTCAACAGTCACGATCCCCTACTATATAACAACCGAGAAAAGTTCCATTGCAGACGTAACGTCCCAACTACCTGCACTATTCTTAATAGAAAAGTTGGCGAAAACTGTTTCAACGATGTTAAATGAGTGTCCATAATCACTGCAAAAAAAGGAAGGAACTAGCCATTCGTTTTGCTAGTTCCTTCCTTTTTAATTCTTCTATACTTATTTATACTGACACGTTTCTAAATGATCATTCACCAATCCCGCCGCCTGTAAAAAGGAATAGACTGTCGTGGCACCTAAAAATTTAAATCCTCGTTTTTTTAACGCTCGACTAATCTGTTGCGATAATTCCGTGGAGGCTGGAACCTCTTCTGGGTGCTGCCAGTGATTAACGATTGGTTGCTGATCGATAAAGTTCCAGAGGTAGCGATCAAAGGAGCCAAATTCTGCCTGAATTTCTTGAAAAACTTGCGCATTCGTAATGGTCGCTTGAATTTTTAAACGATGACGAATCACACCAGGATTTGCTAGTAAAGCTAAAATTTTTTCCTCATCATATCGCGCAATTTTCCGATAATCAAACGCATCATAAGCTGCTCTAAGCGTTTCTCGTTTATTCAAAATAATCGCCCAGCTTAAGCCTGCTTGCATACTTTCCAAGGTCAATAACTCAAATAACTGTTGCTCTTCATGAACTGGACGTCCCCATTCATCATCATGATAGGCTTGCATCTCTTCAGTTGTATCCGTTGCCCAAGTACATCGCTCCATTGTCCTGCCTCCTTTTATTTGCTAAGAAAGATGCGAACAAAGGGTACTGCCTGTTGTTCCACACCTTTTCTTATTCCTAATAAAATGCCCAGAAGTTTAACGCTTCATTCATCACTTCTTCGGCTGTAAATGTCCGTTTTGAATGGCCCTTTTCTTCTGAATCGTTTGGATCATTAATCCAGAAATCGCCTTTTTCATCCACACCACTCATCACCATAATGTGACCAGTTGTAGTGAAATAGCCCGGTTTTACAGAAATAATGACTGGATGACCTTCCTTCAAGAAAGCTGCCACTGTTTCAATATCCCCAATTTCTTGACAGTTATAGCCTTTCATTTCAGCATATGCACTAAAAATAGACCACGCCGTCCCTTGCCCTTCCATAAAGAAGTCATTTTTTGCCCAAGCTAACACATCCAGAGGGGTAACTTCTTGGTGATCCATGTATGAACCAACCATTGCAAGCGATACAATCGCACAGCCATTAATTTCGATTGTATTCGGCTTATCCACATTGCCAAATCCGTATGCGGTGTCTTTCCATTTAGCATCTGTCTGCAATTCTAACGGCAAATCCAGATGTCCATCATATTGCTTCTTTTCAATTTCTTGATTGACCTGTTGTCCATAGCTTAAAGGTTTGACTTTTTTCTCAATTTTAACTGGTGCTGGTTCTTTTGTTTTACTTGATTCAGCACTAGCTTTGACATATGAATCATCAAACCAACTTGAAAACCCACCTGATTTCATCGGCGAAAACTGCGCTAACAACCCGCCAAAGCCAAACGATACCAACAACACCGTGAGAACTTTTTTTTGGTAACCTGATGGTTTTTTTGACATACTATTCATCCTTTTCTATCTATTGACTACATCCGATAATCTTATGTATTTCTTATATGCTCACACATTATACTACTTTCTTTTTCGAAAAACAGAAACGTTGGTAAATTCTCATAATTATTGAAGGCGAACATATTTTCTTGAATTTTATCACAAAATTAGGTAAAATACAGGTAATTAGTCATTTGAGTTTTATTCTATTTTATTCGTAAAGGAGGCAGAAGAATGGATCAACATAAAGCTACCATCAAGAGCATTTCTAAACTGATTACGCTCTCTTCCCAACATTTCTTTTCGGCATTTTTAGAAGATTCTCAAGATCAAAAGAATAAAGAAAAGGAACGCAGTGCGCTTTTACAAGAGCTCCAAGTCGCTGCCGCCCAAAAATCCTTAGTGGTCTTACAATTGAAAGAAGTCCCTACAGCGCATAAATTCGAAACGGTGATCGGCTGGATTGTCTCAAAAAATATTTCGGACAATATCGTTGTTCGTTTACAAACGGATGAACAACAGTTGCGCATGATTCCTGTTGCTTCTGTCATGAAAGTCAGCACGTTAGCCAATCGTCACCAACGTCAAATTCACTAGAATATTGAAGTCTTTATAAAATAAATGGAAACCACCAACCCTGGCGATTGCAGGTTGGTGGTTTCTTTTATTTATGACTTTAGTCAAAATCCCATGAAACTTCTGACTTAGGACTCAACTTATTTCTTAGGAACAAATAATTGCGGTGCTACTTTTGCCAATAAGCCTAGAACTAGACTTACATATAAACAATTGACGACGGTACTTGTACCGTTTAGAACAAAGGAATAGAGATATGGGCTCATTCCTTCTGGTGCATACATGCCCCAAACCAATACACCCGCCCAAAAATGCCAAAACCAGCGGGCGAAGACTGCGACAACACTTCCTAAAATAATCGTACGAATGGCTGATTTTAAACGATTCGCTTGAAAATACAGTTGAATTTTTCTAGCGAATACGCCACCCATTCCTCCAAACGCAAAAGCAAAGGGATATTCAAAAATAATCTGCGGAACGGACAAGAAATTTTTCATGGCTGTACCGAGAATAATATTTAACATGCCCCAAACAAAGCCTGCTGCAACTCCAGGAAGCAACCCACGACGAAACGAATAAAGAACTAATGGGACCATTCCCAACGATAGGTCCAAGCCACTATTGGCAAATTCAATCGGTAAAAAAGAGAGGGCCATTGCCATTGCTGCGACGACTGTTCCTTCTACCCAAATACGTAAATCCATTTTTCTAGCCAAACAAATTTCCTCCTATGTTCTGACGCTCTCAACCACTAATACATCGTTATTTTACCATAGGGACTTTAGAAAAACACGTTTGTCGAACAAGCAAAAAAATAGCTGATCAGCATTTAAGGGAATCAACTCCTACTCAAACGCATGCCAGCTACTTTTTATCCATTAATCGTCCCGCTCAGTTGTCAAAATTTTACCAGAATGAGCATCGATTTTTACCTCTATTTTTTGTTGGCCCTCTTTCACTTTCACTTCCCAATAGGTGATTCCTAATTCTTTCTCTAACTTCCAATCTGTTGCCTGGCCGACTTTCGCTTCTTTTTCAGCCAAGGTTGTGGCTTGTTCTCTGGAAATGATATTTGTTAAATCAAGTGCCTCTTCTTGCATTTTAACGCCATTTTGTTCATCGGCATCCAAGGTTTCGACTTTTTCTTTTGTGAATTCGCCTGTTTCTGCGTTCACTTCAACTTGATATTCTTTTTGCTGATCCACGCCTTCTATTTCATAAAAATAACGTCCAAAATCTGTATCTAACTGCAGACTTGTTATTTTAGCTTCTGGATATTTTTTCTCAAATGCTGTCGTTACTTTTTCTAAAGAGACAGCCACCGCACTTGTCTTCTCTGATGTCGTCGTTGCTTCTTGTTGTACGGATGAACTTGTTTCACTAGTTGATATTGCTGTTTCTTTTTGTTCATTTGTTGATGAAACAGCAGTAGGCGTTTTGGGTGTACAGCCAGCTACCAAAAAGAGTGCCAAGCCAGTCATAGAGCCATAGAGTATTTTTTTCATTAAACAACCTTCTTTCCTTTTTATCATTTTATTATACTTGATTTCTCATCCAAATCATAGCTACAAAAAAAGCCCTACTTTAGTTGATAAAGTTAGAGCTCTCTCAGCCTTCATGGGCCAACATAAAAATTTCACCGAAATCATTCTCTTGTTCAATGTGCCAAATGCGTTTTTCACTATTATAGACAAGCGTTGCCAAAATTTCTTCTTTTTGGTAAGAGGTATTTTTCATCTTGCTAAGTGAATCTTCCACCAAGTAAATAGGAATCCGATATTCTTCTTTATCCACTTCCGTTTGTTGGAAGCAAAAAATAACACCTTCTTGCAAGATACCTTTCATATTTTTAAGTAATTCAGGACTTAATTTTTCGACAGGCGTATTCGTTTAAAGAAGGCCTTTTTCTGGTTGACTTTCTCTAAAACAACACGTGTAATTTTATCAGCAAAGATTCGATAAAATTCATCAATATAACGATAATAGACACGCGTCATCTGATCTGCAAATTCAAAAAAGACAAAATCATTTTGTAGCTTATAAAAGAAAGGCGAATGCAAACTATTCTTCATGTGTCCAAAATAAAGAAGTTCCGAAATTTCTAATGGCGTTAGCTCTTTTAGCATCGTCACATCGGAAAAGTCAATCCATTTAATCTCTTCAGTCATCCAACGACGTTGTAGCGATTGAAAATAGCGATTGACGCTTTCTTCTCCGCGAATAATTTTCAAGCCTGAATGCATATCGTATTCGCCAGCTTCGGCAGAAGGATCTAATAATAGTAAGTTCTGTGGATGATGCACAATTGAACGAACAAAATCGGAATGGGTAATTCCTTTAGATAAAACCGCGTTGCTGGTTACATCTATATGTACATAAATTAAATCAAGCAAATTCCCATCTCCCCTCTACTAGCCTCCTTACCATTTTACAATATTTTCAAAAGAAAAGCTTGTTTCTTTTACTTTAAAATTCCATTACAAAATGAGGATTTTTTTGAAAAATCAATCGATTCAGTTGTTTTTTATTAAATTAAGGTCCGGCCAGCTTACCTATTCCCCAAAGAAAATAAATAGGTTTTTCAAATAAATTGTGGTAAACTTGATACATTAAAAGGAGGGAAAATATGCGCCCAAAAGAGAAAAAAAGAGGAAAAAATTGGTTAATCAACAGTTTATTAGTTTTACTATTTATCATTGGCTTAGCCTTAATTTTTAACAATCAGATACGTAGTTGGGTGGTTCAACAAAATAGCCGCTCGTACGCCGTTAGCAAGTTGAAACCAGCTGATGTGAAGAAAAATATGGCTCGTGAAACAACGTTTGACTTTGATTCAGTTGAGTCCTTGAGCACAGAAGCGGTGATGAAAGCCCAATTTGAAAACAAAAACTTACCTGTGATTGGTGCCATTGCGATACCAAGTGTCGAAATTAATTTGCCCATTTTTAAAGGATTGTCCAATGTCGCTTTATTAACTGGTGCCGGGACCATGAAAGAAGATCAAGTCATGGGGAAAAACAATTATGCCTTGGCTAGTCATCGAACGGAAGATGGCGTTTCCTTATTTTCACCTTTAGAAAGAACCAAAAAAGACGAACTCATTTATATCACTGATTTATCTACTGTTTATACATACAAAATAACTTCTGTAGAAAAAATCGAACCAACCCGTGTTGAGTTAATTGATGACGTTCCTGGTCAAAATATGATTACCTTAATTACCTGTGGCGATTTACAAGCAACGACGCGAATTGCTGTTCAAGGAACATTAGCAGCAACGACGCCTATTAAAGACGCCAACGACGATATGTTAAAGGCTTTCCAATTGGAGCAAAAAACCTTAGCCGATTGGGTGGCTTAATAAAAAAATCCTTGAAAAGTTTTGACACTTTTCAAGGATTTTTTGCTTTATTTCATCACTTGGCGTTCTTGCTGTTTCAGACGAGCAAAACCATAACGAATACCTGCAAATAATAAAACTAACGGAGATAAGAAAACAGAGATCATTAACCATTCACTTGTATACATACTACTAAAAGATAAATGATACGTGACAGCATACACTAGCGGCAGACTCATTATCAACAATAAATAATACAAACTCAATTCAAAAACATAGGATAAATAACTACTGTTCATCTTACTTCCCTCCTGTCTCTTTTTCCCTGAACAATTTGTTAACACTATTGTACCAAGGGGAAACAGAAAGTACTATCGGACTATAGTCCTAATCTTTCAGCTGTGCTTTTATTTTTTTCAACCATTCTGAGGTACCTGCTTCCACTAAGCGGTAAGTTTCCTCAAAATCTCCAGTATAATAAGGATCAGGTACGTCCATGGTTTCTTTACCAGCCACAACTTCCATAAATAAATGAATCCGCGGTTGCTCTTCTTGAGGAGCTAATGCTTTTAAATCGGCCACATTATTCGTATCCATCCCAATGATATAGTCATATTTTTTAAAATCACTTGGCTGGATTTGTGTTGCCCGCATTCCTTGATAGGAAATTCCTTGTTGCTCCAAAATTTTTCTGGTTCCCTTATGTGGCTGACTGCCAACTTCCCAGTGGCTAGTAGCTGCTGAAAACACTTGAATAGTCGATTCTAAACCAGCTTGTTGGACTTTCTGACGAAAAATCGCTTCTGCCATTGGCGAGCGACAAATATTGCCTAAACAAACAAATAACACAGTTACCACAACATTTCACTCCTTCATAAGACTTTTTATCCGTCACACATTACTCATTGGCTTCTTGTTCATACAAATGATAAGCCATAAATTCTGTATCTTTCGCTAAACGGAATAATTGCGTCGCCATTTCCAAAGGAGTCTGAGGATATTCCTCAAGAATCCATTTCGTTAAGACTCCACTACATCCATAGGAAAAGAAATTCGCATAAAATTGTTTGTCTTTATCTGTTAAATGATTCTCAACATCGACTTGTTCAAATAATGATATAAATAAGCGATTGGTCGAAGCGGAAAAAACATTAAGAAGAACTTCTGAATCTGAGGTCACCGTTGTATAGTAGAAATGGCTCTTCTCTTTAATCGCTTTTAATAACTTCAGGGCTTGTTCCTCCCAGTTTTCCAAACAAATATCTGTTTCTAAGTAAATCAATGCATCGTGACGATAAATCCAACGTAATAAATCATATTTATCTGTAAAGTGATAATAAAATGTTTGACGATTCAAGCCCACTTTTTTGGTAATATCTTGGACACTTATTTTACGAAAATCCTTTTGTTCACATAATTCTATTAAAGCTGAAGCGATTGCTTGTTTTGTATCGTGCGTTCCGCTCATGCTGATTCCTCCGCTCCTAATATGTATATACCTCTATAATTGCAAAAAAACGGCCAGATTACAATATTTTCAGATACATTTTATGCATATATTTAAAATTAAATGAATAAAAAAAGCGGCAACTAACGATTTTTGTTAGTTACCACTCCTTGTTATCAATTATTAATAGATGACTATTTAGCCTGGAAAACGCCATACAACAGCGCGGAATCCTGCTGGTGGTGCTGGTGACCAGTTAGAGTTAGAAGAAACATAACCAGAACCTCCTGGGTTGTTCGCTTCAACGATTTGAACACTTCCACCACTTACACCTGTAACTAAGACAGTATGCACGCCACCAATCCAGCTATCTGGACTATAGGCACTTTCATATTGAACAACATCACCTGGTTGCACGTTACTCCAGCTAACTTGTGTTGCACCAGAAGCAACATAGCCACTGTTTGGACCACCATAACCGAAGTTAATACCGCCTGCCGCTAACCAGCGACGAACAGATACTAAACATTCGCCTGGTTGATTCCAACCTGTTGCATAAGAATTACCAACATCTGCTAAAGCTGCATTAATTGCGGCTTGTTTTCCTGAAGTCACGCCACCATTCCCTGGTTTTGCTTCATTACCTTTTTCAGGAGTCGTTGGGTTAGTTACAGGAACTTCTTTTTCTTTTTCAGGTGCTGCTGCAGGTGTTGTTACAACACTTTCTGTTTCAGTACTTGAAGTTGTTGTTTCTTGCGTTGTGGTACTTTCAGTAGTTGTTGATGATTCTACTACTGGTGTTCCGGCTTTTTCTTCAGCAGCAGATGCTGCTGCCTCATTGGCTGCTTTTGTTGCTTGCGCTTGCTCTGCTGCCGCTTTTTGTGCTGCGGCTTGTGCTTGCGCTGCCGCTTGTTCTTCTGCTTTTTTAGCAGCTGCACGTTGGCGTGCTTGTTCTTCTGCTAAACGTTTTTCCGCTTCTTTTTTCTGTTTAATGAAGCCGTCTTTTTTCCCTTGTTCTTCAGAACGTTGTGCTTCTAAATCATTTTTAGCCACTTCTTGTTGAATCTTCAATGTTTTTAATGATTCTGTTTTATCATTTAATTCTTTTGTTGCTGCTTCTAATTCAGCAATTTGTTTTTCAACATTCTTTGTTTTCTTTTCAACAGTCGCTTTGTCTTCTTTTTGTTGTTCTAGTAATTCATTGTTGGCGCTCATCATTGTTGAGACCGCTTGAACGCGACCAATTGCATCTGCTACTGAATCTGCATCTAAGACAGCATCAATAATTGAATCACTTTGACCATTCACTTGGACATCGCGTGCTTGTTTTGTCATTTGTACTTCACGTTTTTGAATACGGACATTCAAATCAGAAATTTCACTATATAATTTAGATACTTCTGATGATAGCTTGTTCTTTTTAGCTGTTAATGTATCGATTTGTTTGGCCGTTTCAACCATATCATTTTCAATCGCGGCAACTTTTGCTTCTGCATCTGACATTTGGCTAGTTAACGCATTAATTTTTTGATCTTGTTGTTGAATCTTTGTATCGTATTCATCTGCAAATGCTGCGGATGGCAACGCTACGCTTGTTAAGGTAATGGAACATACCATTAGAGCCGATAATACACTTTTCTTCAATCTGTTGTCCTCCGAAAATCCTTTTTTGTTAAGCTTTTTTATTATTTATTAAAATTTGAATAAATTTCTCTTTTTCAATGATAGAGCAATTGTAGCATAGCTGTATGTCACTGAGATAATATGGATGTTACAGTAATATTTCAATTTTCTTCTTGTAAATGACAAAAAAAAGCTTCACTTTTTTCACAACTTTCTTCAAGGCTCCAGGGTAAGCTTCTCATCGTTTTGTTATTTAAAGAAAATAAAAAAAGCGAAAAACGCTAACAAATGAGCATTTTTCGCAAACGAACAAAATTTTCAATTTTTATTTTACGGAAAACAGTTTTTTCAGCGGATAAGATAAAATAACATACCACACCATGTTCAATAGCAATGTAGGGCCCAACACACGTGTAATAAATAAAATCGGGCTGACATCCGCTAAATGAAAGGCCACTTGAATCAGTACCGCAATCAGTTCATACAACGTGGTAAAAATAACGATCCCAAAAAAACCAGTTAGTAAATTTGTTTGAATTACTTCTTTAAATGTATACATCAACATAACCGAAAGTGTCAGTGCGACTGTATAAATCCCGATAATGCCAATGTAGTAGCTATCGCAAATAAAGCCTAAAATTAACGAAGTAATTAATAAATAACGTTTAGAAAAATTAGGAACGGCAAACATAAACGCAAGTAATAACAGATGAGAACTGGCGAAGTAAACATTACTTGTCCACGTTTCAAAAGACTTTGTTAAATGAGCATCAATTAACATTAAGAAAAACAAGAGAATAGGCGTGACGTATTTTAAATACTCTTTCCGAATCATTCGCTTTCCCCTGCCGATCTTTTCACGACCGTCACAACGGAGATCCCATAGACATCCGCATAAGGTTTCACATACACTTCACGATCTAAACCAAAACTATCTGGTTTCACTTTAATAACTGTCCCTACCGCTAAATCGGCTGGGGAATTACCACCTAAGCCAGAAGTCTGAACGACATCGCCTTCTTTCAGAGTGGCATCGCCAGTTAATTGTGACACAATTAATGCATTCGTCTTATTGTCGTAATTTTTAAGTAAACCAAATGATTCGCCATTTGCGGAAGTTACTCGCACAGGGAAATGGTTCGAGTTAACATTTTTAGACGTTAGTAGTTCCACTTTTGCAGTCGTTGCATTGACTTCAATAACACGCCCCACTAACCCTTTTTGCGCCATGACCGCCATGCCCGCTTCAATGCCGTCATTGGTTCCTTTATCGATAATTAATAAGTCTTGCCAAGTATCCGGCGAACGCGTAATGACATTCGCAGTTACTTTTTCATAGTTGGCTAACGTTTCGTTCAGATTCAATTCTTGTTTTAAACTATCAATTTCGCGTTTATAGTTATTGTTTTGGACAGCTAATTCATTATAGCTATCAATTTTTTCTTTTAGACGTTCGTTTTCTTTAAACGTGTTAATTAAATTGCCCATTGAAGACAAGCCATTTTCCACCACACGAGCTGGAAAAGAAATCACACGGTCCACCATACTAACGCTATTATTGACGCCACCTTGAACGACATTGGTTTTGCCTTTTTCAGAACGTTGCGCAGCAGTTAAACTAATAATGGTTACTAAAATAATGACTAAAATTAAGGTAATGATTATATTTTTATTTGGATTAAATTTTTTCACAAAGACACCCCAGATATTCTTCAGACTGATAGTATTAATTTTACCACTAATTGACTATAAACAAAAGAGTTGGCGATCGTCTTTAGCTTTTTTTATCATTTCTTTTTTAGGGCTTGTTTTCAACGAAAAAACCAACGAAAAGAAAGGAAGCTTCCTTGGTTTTCGTTGGTTTAAAAAGAAATTATTTTTCTTTGTTTTCTTCGTTTAATAATGCTTTTCTTGACACGTTGACACGGCCTTGTTTGTCAATTTCAGTTACTTTGACAAGGACTTCGTCGCCTAATTTCACGACATCTTCAACGTTGTTCACACGTTCGTTTGCTAATTGAGAAATATGGATCAAGCCATCTTTGCCTTTAATTAGGTTAACAAACGCACCAAATTTTTCAATGCGGACAACTTTTGCTAAGTAAACTTGACCGACTTCGACTTCTTTGGTTAATTCTTCAATAATCTTGATGGCTTTTTTAATCATTTCAGCATCTGATGAAGCAATACTTACGTTACCGTCTTGATCGATATCAATCTTAACGCCGGTTTCATCAATAATGCTGTTGATTGTTTCGCCACCTTTACCAATGACATCTTTAATTTTCGCTGGTTTAATTTGAATCATTTCAATTTTCGGTGCATATTGACTTAATTCTTCACGAGGAGCAGCAATCGTTGTTGTTAATTCTTCTAGAATTTCCATCCGTGCTTTCTTCGCTTGGTCTAATGCTTCCGTTAAAATTTGTTCTGTAATTCCTTGGATTTTGATGTCCATTTGTAAAGCAGTGATTCCGTCTTTCGTTCCCGCTACTTTAAAGTCCATATCGCCAAGGTGGTCTTCTAAACCTTGAATATCTGTTAAGATTGTATAGTTTTCGCCATCACTAACAAGACCCATTGCAATACCTGCAACTGGCGCTTTAATTGGCACACCCGCATCCATTAATGCTAATGTTCCCGCGCAAATACTTGCTTGTGAAGAAGAACCATTTGATTCTAACACTTCTGCTACTAAGCGGATTGTGTAAGGGAAGTCTTCTTCTGATGGAATAATTTGTGCTAAGGCACGTTCACCTAACGCACCGTGACCGATTTCACGACGACCTGGTGAGCCCGCGCGTCCTGTTGAACCAACAGAGAATTGTGGGAAGTTATAATGATGGATGAAACGTTTGCTATCTTGGACACCCAACCCATCGATAATTTGATGTTCCCCTAAAGGCGCTAATGTACAAACGGATAAAGCTTGTGTTTGACCCCGAGTAAATAAGCCAGAACCATGCACACGTGGTAAAATACTTACTTCTGATGATAAATGACGAATTTCGTCTAATTTACGGCCATCCGGGCGAATCTTATCGATCGTAATTAACTCACGTACGACATCTTTTTCAAGATCTTCCGCAATTTGTTTCACTTCTTTTAGTAATTGCGCTTCTTCTTCGTGTTCCGCAAATTTTTCAGCGTAAACTTCTTTGACTGTATCTTTTACTTTGTCAATTTCAACTTCACGTGCTAATTTTTCTTCCGTCATTACGGCTGTTTTCATTGTATTGTAGTATGCATCAAAAATTTCTTTTTTAAGATCAGCGTCCACTTGTAATAAGTCCACGTCCATTTTTGGTTTACCTACAGCGGCAACGATTTCTTCTTGGAACGCCACTAGTTCTTTAATGGCATCAAAACCGAAAAGTAAGGCACCTAACATATCTTCTTCTGATACTTCTTTAGCACCACTTTCAACCATGTTGATGGCTTCTTTTGTTCCAGCAACAGTTAATTCAATATCTGTTTGTTCCGCTTGTTCTACCGTTGGGTTTAAGACATATTCGCCATTAATACGACCAACGTCAACACCAGCAATTGGTCCATCAAACGGAATATCTGAAATTGCTAACGCTAAGGAAGACCCAAACATTGCAGCCATTTCTGGTGTACAATCTTGATCAACACTCATAACGATGTTCGTGATTTGGACTTCGTTACGGAAGCCTTCTGAGAACATTGGACGAATGGGACGATCGATTAAACGAGCGGTTAATGTCGCACGTTCACTTGGACGACCTTCACGTTTAATGAAGCCGCCAGGAATTTTTCCTACCGCATACATTTTTTCTTCATAGTTTACAGTTAATGGGAAAAAGTCTACATCTTTTGCTTCTTTAGAGGCAACAGCAGCACTTAAAACGACCGTATCGCCGTAACGTACTAAGACAGCTCCATTGGCTTGTTTGGCTAATTGGCCGATTTCTACTTCTAGTGGGCGGCCGCCCCAAGTTGTTTTAAAGACTTGTTTTTCTGTCATAATTCTTCTCCTTTACTCTTGCTCTTTGGAAAAGTCAGACGGCTACTAAACAAATGAAAAAGTAACAAGTCGTTGCTGCTCTTTCATTTGGTTAGTAGTTCCTAAAAACTTTCCAAAGAGGACCTTCAATAGTGACAATAAGATAAAAAGCGAGATTCTGATTGAACCTCGCTTTATACGTAATGATTAACGACGTAATCCTAAACGTTGGATCAATTCGCGGTAACGTTGGATGTCAGTTTTACGTAAGTAAGCTAACAAGTTACGACGGTGACCGATTTTTTTCATTAAACCACGGTAAGAATGGTGATCTTTTTTGTGTGTACGCGCATGTTCGTTCAATTGGTTAATGTCTTCAGTTAAGACAGCAATTTGTACTTCTGGAGAACCAGTATCTCCTTCATGACGTGCGTATTCTTTAATGATTTCGTTTTTTCTTTCTTGTGAAATTGCCATTTGTTCCACCTCTTTCTCTATTATTCGTCTGATCACTGAGTGAAGCGTTGGTGACTCGCTAAACCAAGTGATAGATGGTGTGTTTCCACACAAGCTTACTTTACAGGAAACACCGCTAAAATGCAAGCTTAATCTCTATTATTCGATAGTTTTTTTAAACAATCTAGCCCCTTTTTTGGTGATTTTGTGATACACTAAATGGTGGTAAACAACTGATTATTTCAGCGCATGAATAAATAAAAGAAGAATTTTTTTATGTTTCAAAGGAGGAACCATTGAATGATTACAATGAAAGATATTATTCGTGAAGGGAATCCCACACTTCGTGCTGTGGCAGAAGAAGTGCCTGTCCCTATCACTGAGGAAGACCGACAATTAGGCGAAGACATGTTGACTTTCTTAAAAAATAGTCAAGATCCAGTCAAAGCCGAAGAATTACAATTACGTGGTGGCGTTGGTTTAGCTGCACCACAATTAGATATTTCTAAACGAATTATTGCTGTCCATGTTCCTAGTAACGACCCAGAAAACGAAACGCCTTCATTAAGTACGGTAATGTACAACCCTAAAATTTTGAGCCATTCTGTGCAAGATGTATGTTTAGGTGAAGGGGAAGGCTGCTTATCTGTCGATCGGGATGTACCTGGGTATGTCGTTCGCCATAACAAAATTACCGTCAGTTATTTTGACATGGCTGGCGAAAAACACAAAGTTCGTTTAAAAAACTACGAAGCGATTGTGGTTCAACATGAAATTGATCATATTAATGGCATCATGTTCTACGATCATATTAACAAAGAAAATCCATTTGCTTTAAAAGAGGGCGTTTTAGTCATCGAATAAAGAAAAAACTGGGCCGTTTGTTTTCAGACAAACGGCCCAGTTTTTTTTAAATGGCCTTCATTTCTTTTAAGGCTTTCCAAATCCCATCATTATCATTTGTATCTGTGACCATTGTGGCCACTTTTTGAATGGAAGGACTCGCGTTGCCCATTGCGACGCCAATCCCTGCATGGCTTAACATTTCTCGGTCATTTTCGCCGTCCCCAAAGGCAATGATATTTTTTGCATCAATACCCACACGTTTAGCTAAATACGTTAACGTAGCTGATTTTGAGCCATCTTTAGGCACAACATCTACGCTATGTTGATGCCAGCGAATAAAGCGAAATTCTGGGTATTCTTCTTCAAACGTACACTGATCTTCTGCGTCATAAAAAGCCAGCGCTTGGTAAATATCATTTTGACGATAAAAGTGTTCATCATAAGCAGGTGAATGAAAATGAAAAGAGTTCATCGCAATTTCCATTTTTTCAGCACGGTGCTGGTTGCTCTTCTTAATATCATCTAAGCCCACACAAGCAAATCCTAAGCCGCGTTGATCACTGTCTTGTGCCAAACGTTCCAACGCTTCAGCGTGCAATAAATTTTGATAATATTGCTCATGATCCACAAAAGCCGCGGCGCCATTACATAATACGTAATTGGTAAAATCTAAATCCCAAATCACCTCTTGCGCCATATAACGACTTCTGCCAGTTGCCAGCGTAACTAAGTGTCCTTGCTCCCGCAATTTTGCTAGCGCTTCTCTCGTGCTATCCAATGCTTTCTTCTCCGAATTTAACAACGTCCCATCAATATCAAATGCAAAAAGTTTTCTTTCCATCATTTCTCCTTATTCGCTCGCTTTCGCTAAATATTTACTGCCTTCTCGTTGTGCTAAAGGACTCAACACTAATTCTTTCATCAATTCCTCGACCCATTGCGGATTCGTTTTACTATATTGGCGTAATGACCAGCCAATCGCTTTTTGAATGAAGAACTCCTCTGTAGTTCTATCATAAATAATCGCCTTTTTCAACAGGTCCTGATTGGTCTTTTCTTTCAACATCAACTGTAAATTCAGCGCAACACGCCGATTCCAGAAATTTTCAGCGCCATAAAAAAGGGCAAAAATCGTTGGCAATTCAGTCAGATGCAACGCCACCCACGACCCAAAAAATTTTCGCCAAGCATCCACACTGTCCCACCACGCTTTTTGTGGAACATAGGCTTTAAACGCTACGACCTCTTCTAATGAAAATCTCCGAACATTTTGAAGGGCTAAATCAATAGCGATATACTGATATTCTCGTTCTGTTTTTTGATAATAAGCCTCAATCTCTTGGCATAATTTTTCCTTTGGCCACGTATGACTTTCTTTTAAAAGTTGTTTACTTAACGCTTGACGTTCTGGGGCGGGGATGCCTACAAAAACAAATTGGTGTTTCATATAAGCAGACATTTTTGCTGCTGTTTCTGGGTTCTTCTGAAATTGAAGTGTGTCCATTCCTTCGCTCCTTATAATAAAAAAACTATACTAAAACAGTGTACCATGTTTTAGTATAGTTGGTTGGTCAATTAATCAAAATACGTTAAGTTTTTGTTGTCTTTATCTAACCAGGCATAGCCGAGACCCATAATTAAGCCACCACCGATAAAGTTACCGATAAAGGCCCAGAACAGATTATGAACAACATTACCAGCTGTGAAAGCTTCAATTGCGCCGTTCGAAGCAAAGTAAGCTAAACTGAAGGCTGGGAAGTTGGCAATCACGTGTTCAAAACCAAGGAACGCAAAGATAAAGATAATGAAAATAATGGCCGCGACTTTGCCGGCGTCATCTTTCATTCGCATACTCACTAATACGGCTGTATTAACTACAATATTGGCGAACATAGCTTCAACTAAAATCTGTAGAGTGGTTTTTTCTAATTTTCCAGCAATCGACGTAAAGAAGAAACTATCTTTTGGTAAATCTTGGAACGGCACCGTAAGTGATACCAAGAAACCAAATAAGACGCCACCAATTAAATTGAATAAGATACAGGTAAATAAAATTTTTGCAGCTAAGGAAAAGTTGACTTTTTTACGATAGACCCCAACAGTCATGTACAACATATTCGAGGTACCAAGTTCGGCATTCATATATAAAATCATCACAAGTGACCAACTGAACATGAAGGCATAAAGCATTTTCCCTAAACCATGAGAAATTCCTTCTCCTTTAATTGCGATTGCAAAAGCAACGGCTGTTCCCAACGTTAAAAATAGACAAGCAAGCATTGCACGAACAGCGTAGCGGGAAAAGCTGTTTGAGAATAAATTCACTTTCTTGTCGATGGATTTATCAATTTGTTCAAACAATGGTGAACCAGACTTCATTGTAAACTCCCTTTCATTCCGTTTTCAACTTATATTTTCAAAACATCTCCCCTTATTCTAATGAGGAAAAGTGTTTTTGTCTACCTTTTTTTCATATTTCACTTTAAAACCTTGACGTTTCCTATCCTATTAAGTATACTAGATTTTGTGTAAAATAATTGCAGCAGAAGAATAATAACTCGTCAACAGTTCATTGCCAAACTTGGTTCAACTGCGTAACCGCGGCTGCAAAGGCGAAGGTTGAAGAATGAACTGAACGAATATGAATTTTTCATCTAATTATTTTACTCCAAAAAAACATTTATTTATTGGAGGAATTTTTAATGTCTCGTTATACTGGACCATCATGGAAAGTATCTCGTCGTCTAGGTATCTCTTTATCAGGTACTGGTAAAGAACTAGCTCGTCGCCCTTACAAACCAGGACAACACGGACCTAACAGCCGTGGTAAAGTTTCTGAATACGGAATGCAATTAACTGAAAAACAAAAATTACGTCATATGTATGGCATGAACGAACGTCAATTCCGTACGTTGTTCATTAAAGCAAGCAAAATCAAAGAAGGTAAACACGGTGTTAACTTCATGGTTTTACTAGAACAACGCTTAGATAACGTTGTTTACCGTTTAGGTCTTGCAACTACTCGTCGTCAAGCACGTCAATTAGTTAACCATGGTCACATCACTGTAGACGGCAAACGTGTTGATATTCCATCATACCACGTTGAAGTTGGTCAAGTGATCGGTGTTCGTGAAAAATCTCAAAACATCTCAACAATTAAAGAAGCGGTTGAAGCAACTGTTGGACGTCCAGCATTCGTAAGCTTTGACACTGAAAAATTAGAAGGTAGCTTCACTCGTTTACCAGAACGTGATGAACTTTACCCAGAAATCGACGAAGCACTTGTCGTTGAATACTACAACCAAAAACTTTAAGATTTCAAAAGGTCGAACTACGTTTCTTACCTTTTTTCAAAACCTTGCCTTTCTTGGCAAGGTTTTTTTCTTTGCCCTCTTTACAAAATGGTTCACTTCCGCTAAACTATTGTTAACCAAATAAAAATAATTGGTTAACAATAGAAAGTGAGGCTTCTTATGAATAAAGCATCGTTACGCTCTTTAATTTTAGCAGCAGAATTCGCTGTGATTATTGCTGTACTTTCACAATTTACAATTCCATTGGGGATTGTCCCACTAACCGGACAAACATTTGCCATCGGCTTAACCGCTACCGTTTTGGGCAAGCGAACGGGGACCTACGCTATTTTAATTTACTTCTTATTAGGATTAATTGGTTTACCCGTTTACGCTGGGATGTCTAGTGGGTTCGGTGTACTCTTTGGACCAACTGGCGGCTATTTAATCGGATTTATCTTTAACGGCTTATTAACTGGTTATATTTTAGAAAAAACAACCTTTAACTATACTTGGGCCATTATCGCAAATATTGCCGGTGCCTTAGTTACCTTAGTTTTCGGCATGATTTGGTTGAAGTATTCCGCAAATCTGCCGTGGCCAAACGCTTTCGCTGGCGGGTTTGCTCCGTTTATTATTCCTGGTATCATCAAGGCTGTCGCAGCTGCTTATGTTGGTATTTTAATTCGCCAACGCTTTATGAAACGTTTTTTAGCACATCTTTCTTAAGGGGAAAACTTTTTTCTTTTCCTTGTCTGTAGTACACTAAAAGGACAAAGGAGTGAAGTCCATGTCCTCATTATTAAAACGATTGGTTCAGTTGGTTTTGTTAGTCGTCGCTGTCTTGCTAATTCGACACTATGTTTTCTCCCCTGCTGCGGTGAACGGCTCTTCAATGGAACCAACACTTCATAACAACGACCGTTTATGGGTGACCTCGATTAAAAAACCACAGCGCTTTGATATTATCGCTTTTCCCAGTCCTCGCAACGGCCAACGAGTAGCCAAACGTTTAATTGGTTTACCTGGCGAAACAGTCGAGTATCGCGATGATACCCTTTATATTAATGGTGTATCACTCAGTGAAGATTACTTAGCAAGTGCTAAACGAAATGTCTCTAAAAATGAAAATTATACCCAAGATTTTACGCTAGAGACCTTAGAAGCCACCCAATCCCTGACCGTTCCAGAAGGCATGTATTTTGTCTTGGGGGATAATCGCCCGCGCTCAGATGACAGTCGTTACTTTGGCTTTGTTAAACAAGCGAGCGTGGAAGGTGTTTTGACTTTTCGTTATTATCCATTAGATAAAATTGGCTTTCCATAAAATAGTAAACCGCCCCCAAAAAGTCTAACTTTTTGGGGGCGGTTTACTATTTTTTTAAGGTCCAGTGACTAAGTTCCACGTCACCGTTCCTTGATATTTCTCATTTATTTTCCCTTGATTGGCAGGGACTTCTAATTTCACATTGGCAAAATCAAAATCTAATTGATAGACATCATTACCTGTAAATTGGTTATTAAGAATTACTGGTGTAGATGTACCGTCACTCGTCAAAGTTAAGGCTTTCGTAACCCCAACTTTATTTGTTAACTCTGTGACTTGATTATAGTTTTCGATTGCTATAACATCCGCACTTCCTAATAATAAACGCGTACTAGTTGGCAAACTATCAGCTGACGCTGTTAACTGTGACAATTGTGCTGTTAACTGCCAATTAGGTTGGCTTGTCTTTATTCGTAGATATGGATTACGTGTGCCGTTGCCATAGTAATCAGCTGCTTTTTTCAGTCCGTACTGCTTAGTGCTACTGTTAATCGTAATTTTCCCAAAATCAAACGTTGGTGTACTAATGAAACCTTCTTCTACTGGTGTTGGCGTAATCGTTTGATCTTCTCCTTGAATACGTACAAAGTTACTAGCTGTCACTGCAGAAAAGTTTCCACTAGCTGTCATTTCTGCGGTTAAAAGTTGTCTTGGTTCTCCCGTGATTTTCGCTGTACCCACTGTCACTAAGGCTTCACCGTTCACAGGAATCTCTATATCCAAATTAACCCCTGCTTGCCATTGTTCTGCCGTCACTGGAATAATTTTATTTGGTGTATTACCAATGCGAACAGCTAATTGTGTCGGTACCGAAATACCTGCCGCCCATTTGGCAGTTGGGGCTAGTTTAACGTTGGTCAATGGAACTTCACTGGTGTTTTTTAGTCTAACTGTCCAAACCATAGAAGCTTCATTTGGGATCACTTCTAGTAACCGACTAACCGTCATTTCTGCTGTTGGTTGGACTTCCTCATAGACCGCTGTCATGTCATCTTTATCGTCGTAAGTCACGGCGTAACTTGGTGTTTTAGTCGTTGTCAAGGTGCCTGGTTTGGTTTTACCTTTGTACCAGCCTCTGAACTTATAGAATTTGTCTCCTGTTGTATAAGTGTCTGGTAAGGCTTTCGTACTAGCGTAAGTGAAATTATCACTATCAATCACTGTTTGTTTTCCTTGCGTGAAGCCTGTTGGCGGTGTAATTTTAGCGCCGCTTGGATCCACAAAGTTTTCAGTGACTCGGCGATTTTCTAAATAATAGTAGATTGTTCCCTCTGGAGAAGCTAGGTTATAGTTTTTTCCGACTGTCCCTGAATAAATTCCCATAGCATACAACGTGTTATTCGGGTCCCATGTCCAAAAAGCTCGTCTGGTTCTAAAAAAAGTTCCAGCGTCAGTTAATTTGAAGGCTTCTGCTCCGTCAGCTTGAGAAACAACCGTATATGGCGCTTCTATATTTTTCCGGATCTCTTTGCTCATAGGATACTTTGTTTTGTCTCCCGTATAAGTAGCTAGCGGTGTAATCGACATTGTCTTATATTGTTTAGGAATCGTATGATTAACAGACCTTGCACCGTATGTCTTAAGCTTCTCTATCGGGAAATCATATGACTTGCCAGGAATCGATAATTTTTTTAATTTACTCATCACTTCATCAGTTCCTTGGATTTTCCCTAATACTGTTGATTCAGTTTCGTCACTTTCACCTAATTCGGCTTCTACAGAAAAGCCTGCTGTATTCAATAGGTTACCTGCCTCATCAACATAACCAAAGTACACATCTTTGGCTGGTAAATTATACGTTTTCATCACGACTTCTTCATAGACTACCGTCAAATCATCATCATCATTATAAGTGACTGGATAACTGGGAGCTTTGGTCGTCGTCAAGGTGTCTGGTTTGTTTTTACCTTTGTACCAGCCTTTGAACTGATAGGTTTTCGTGCCGACTTTATAGGTATCTGGCAAATCTCCGCTTTGCTTAAAGGTGTACGAATCACTAGTAATTACTGTTTTTTTCCCTTGGGCGAAACCTGACGGTGCGGTGATTTTAGTACCATTGGTATCTACGAAGTTTTCCGTAACACGACGATTTTCTAGGTAAAGATACATACGTGCATTTTCATCTAGTGTATAGACACTCGGTTCTACTCCTTTACCAGTAATAGTCGCACTTAATAGTGTTGCAAGTCTAACATTTGTAGGCATTGATGACCAGTATATACCGCTCATCGTAAACTTTTGTGGATCTGTTGTCGGGTCAAGACCAATTCGCCATCCAGTTGTATCGATGTCACTTTTGACACCACTTCTTAAACTAAGACGATACGTTTCTGGAATAGAGTAGGCTGTACCTGTATAATTTGGGCCAGGTTGATACGTTACGGTTTTATACATTTTGGGCAACGTAAAGGTTGCATTGCGAACTCCATATTGCAACGGCGTAGGTCTTTCTGTATCGAAAGCTCGACCTGGTATAGTGATTTCTTTTACTGCGCTATTATTGTTAGTCGGGACTGGGCCAATTGGCGTCACTTTGCCATCCGCAACTTCAACTAATTCTCCAGTAAAGCCATAACGATCAGCAAATGTCAGCCCCCCTGTTTCATTGATAAATAGGACACGATACATGCGATCAGGCAAAGTCACTGGATTCTGAATCGCCTTATTCATCACCTGAACAGATGACATTCCTTTTCCTTCTTGAAAAGTCACAGGATTTTGAATCGCCTCATATACCACCGTCAAATCGTCATTCCCATCATAGGTCACCGCATAGCTTGGCGCTTTGGTCGTGGTCAAGGTATTTGGCTTGGTTTTGCCTTTGTACCAGCCTTTGAATTTGTAGGTTTTGCCGTCTGCTTGATAGGTGTCCGGCAAAGTACTAGCTTGTTTGAAGGTGAAGTCATTGCTGGTCATTGGTGTTTTCTTGTTTTGGGTAAAACCTGTTGGCGGCGTGATAGCTACGCCGTTAGCATCTACGAACTTCTCGGTGACTTGTTTCCGAGTGACTACGTAATTAAGTGTTTCTCGGTACGTTGCAGTGCCATCAAATCCGTATAATACTGGTTCTACTGGAGTGCCAATGGGGGCGACACTCAGGATTCTTAAAAATTCATTACCATCCGTGTTTAGAGAGAAAACATTTTCACTGCTTTTAGAAAACACGCTATCTCTTGTGCGTAATACAAAAGGAGTCATATGATTTCCAAACTGCGGTAACTCAGTTGTTTGTTGTGCACTATATCTGGTCATCCTCAGTGTAGAATTGGGCACAGCAACAATACTGTCGACATACTTTAGCGTGTTATCAATCTTTAATTGTTCAACCGCGTATATATTCATCCTATAATTTGCTGGTAAATCTGTAAAAAAATCGTATGGTAAAGGAACCGTTGCATTGACAGCTACTCGATATTGACCGCCTTCTGCATTAGAAGAAGTAATTGGATAATTAACCGCATACGATCGCCATAAACTAGTTGCGTTTTCATATCCAAATTTAGTATACGTCCCTGATAACGTTAAGTTTTCATCAGTAAAAGCTTGCCCTGATTCATTAGTGAAAGCCAAGGTTATTCTCGGATAAATCACTTGATTATTCGGCACCCAACGTGGCGAAATACTCGTTTGTCGGTCATTTTCACTACTATTTTCTGCAGGTTGTGCTGTTGTGTTTGTTTTTATCTCTGGTGTTTCCAGTGGCGCTTTTGTCTCTGCTTGTTTCGCTGTTTCCTGTGTTACTTTTTCCCGACTCGTTTCAGTCGTTTCTTGACTGCTTTCCGTACTTTCTTGCGTTGTGCTACTTGCTGGTGTTGCTTCCTTAATACTATTTGCCACTGTCGGGCTACTTTCACTCGTGACTGTTTCCGCAATGGCTGTTACGCCAGAAAAGGCGTTAATCACTAAAGAACTACACAAGCCAATGGTTGCTAAGCGTTGCCAGTTAATTCTCTTCATGTCGTCCCTTCTTTCTATGTACCATTCCCGCCAAGCCGATTAAGGCTAAGCTGGGAATGCTAAAATTTGCTTGCCCCTTGTCCCTTCGTACAGGGCGCAAGGGTCAGTCGTGATAGCTTGTGCTGAACCACCTCTTAGGTGAGTTCCTGTTGGAAGTAACTTTTGCCATTTTTGATTCATGCTATTCTCCTTTTTTATGTATTGATTTATTGTTCATTGGTATATGTACAGCTTTTAATTTTCTCCATTATTCTATCAAAAAAAAGGTGGCCCTGAAATTTTAAATTTTGCTACAGCTAAGCTACTTTTCTGATGATTCCTATTATACCAAGGCGGAAGAGCACTTTTTCACTGGAAAAACACTCGAAAATTAAGAGAATCTGCCATTTTGCTACTGATTTTCAGCCAAATTCCTTAATTTACATAAACAAAAGCTCAAAATGTTAGTGTTTGATACTAACATTTTGAGCTTTCCTCATGATAACTTAACTATTTTAAGGACCTGTCACTAAGTTCCACGTAATTGCGGCTTGGTATTGTTGCCCCTTGACCCCTTGGTTGGCTGGCACTTCAAGTTTGACATTGTTGAAGGTGAAGTCCAACTGATAAATATTACTCCCAGTGAATTGCTGGTTGGCAATAATCCTAGTGGCCGTGTTGTTGGCATTCAAGCTAATGGCACTCGTAGTACCGACCGCATTTTTCAACTCGGTAGGTTGGTTGTAATTTGAGAAACTCGAAACAGGAGCCGCCCCTAACAATAAGCGGGTCGCTGTAGGCAAGCTGTCTGTCGCTGATTTTGGTTGTGACAGATGCGCCGTTAGGCTCCAATTCGGTTGGGTTTTCTTGATCCGCAGATAGGGATTGCGTGTGCCGTTGCCATAGTAATCAGCGGCTTTTTTCAGGCCATGCTGTTGCGTGCTTCCCGCTACCCCAACTTGACCAAAATTGAAGGTTGGAACACTGATGAAGCCTTCAGCCGTTGGTGTTACAATTGCTTGATCATTGTCTTTCACACGTACGGTGGCCGAAGTAGAAACACCACTGTAATTCCCACTGGTGGTAATCCCAGCGCGCAAGACTTGCCCCGCTGTCCCCGTCGCTTTCGTAGTGAACTGAACCGTGGCAGATTTTCCTACGGGAATGTCAGTGCCTAAGCTAACACCATTGGTCCACGTAGTCGCTGTGACGGGAACTGTTTTTGCGGTTCCGCCAGCTGGCGTGACAATCATGGCGGTTGGTGCTGCTAAGCCGGTTGTCCAAGCGGTTGATTTCTTGATGGTCGCCGTGGTTAGTGGCGCTTGGCTTGTATTGGTAATTGTGGCACGCCAGGTGACATTGCCGCCGCTAGTCACGGTTTCAGCGGTAGTGCGAGTTAAAGCGACACTTGCTTTCGGTACTTCTTCCTTATACATCGCCGTCATGTCGTCATTGCCATCAAAAGTTGTATTGTATGTTGGCGTAGTACTTGTTGTTAAAGTATTAGGCTTCGTTTTACCTTTGTACCAGCCTTGGAAAATGTAAGTTTTACCGCCTGTTGTATAACTAGCTGGTAAGGCTTTTGCGCTCGTATACTTGAAGGTGTTGCTCGTCATGGGAATCTGGTTCCCTTGCGTAAAGCCTGTTGGTGGCGTGATTTTAGTGCCGTTGGTGTCTACGAAATTTTCGGTGACTTTACGATTGGTTAGATAGTAATAGACTGGTTTATCAATTGTAAGATAGGTTGCTACCCCCGATCCCAAATTAGGATTGTGGACAACCTTTCGCAAATAACTGGGTACCTGAATATCTATCGGAGTAGCCGTGGTTGTTCGATTAAAGATAAACGATTGACTCCCGTTATTCTTTAACTCAAAGTTTCTAGAAAGTAGCTTATTCTCACCTTCGACAAATGGCTCTGAATAATCATTACCTTGAATATTAGGAAACGGGTAAGCTATATCAAAAGTACCACTCTTGTTATAAACACTTATTTTTTCATAGTAATTGGGTAGTGTAAAGGTTAAATTAGCCGCACTATATTGTGTACTTCGATCACTCAGTATTTCAAGAGATTGCGCAGGATAAGCAATTTCCTTCAAATTGTTTTTGGTTGGTGCAACTTTACCTTTTTCAAGACTGACTGTTTTCCAGTAATCAGGTTTATTTGAATCAGCTGAATTGGTTGCTAATCCTTCTCCATGCCAATTGTCATAGGTTAGTTTAATCGTTGAAGCATCTACTCGTTTGCCAGACTCGTCTACGAACCCGAATTGATAGGTCAGCGCTGGAAAATCAAAAACCTTAATCTCCTCATACACCACATTCAAATCATCATTATCATCATAAGTCACTGGATAACTAGGTGCTTTGGTGGTGGTCAAGGTGTTTGGCTTGGTTTTGCCTTTGTACCAACCTTTGAACTTATAGGTTTTGCCGTTGCTTGCTTTGTAAGTCTCTGGCAAGGTGCCACTTTGTTTAAAGGTGTATGGGTCACTGTTAATTACTGTTTGTTTTCCTTGCGTAAAGCCTGTTGGTGGCGTGATTTTAGTGCCGTTGGCGTCCACGAAGTTCTCGGTGACACGGCGGTTGGTTAGATAGTAATAGATTGGACCTTGAATCGTATAGTACATTGCTCTCCCCGTAAGAAAACTCGATACATATCTTAAATAAAATGGAAGCTGAACATTTTCGGGAGCGGCGGCTGTTGTTCTATTGAACACAAACTCCTGTCCTCCATTATTCTTTAATTCAAAATATTGAGGAGTATTATTTATTTCCGCACCTGATGGGTTTAGTATACTTGGATAAGGATATGCGGCATCAAAACCACCTTGTTGATTTTGTATACTGATGGATTTATAAATTCTTGGAAGCTGATATCTTAAGTTTACTGCACTAAATTGAAATGAATCTTTACTATTCGTTTCAAGAGATTGAACTGGGTACGTAATTTCTTTAAGATTATTTTTTGTATTTGCCTTAATTCCTGTTTCTATTTTAGTAGTTGCCCATGCTGATGGGATATTGTTGGGTGGTTCAGTACCAATACCGTACCAATTATCATATGTCAAATCAATCGTGGAGGCATCTACTCGCTTACCTGATTCATCAACAAACCCAAATTGATATGTACGACTAGGAAATTCCAAAACCTTAATCTCCTCATACACCACATTCAAATCATCATTATCATCATAAGTCACTGGATAACTAGGTGTTTTGGTGGTGGTCAAGGTGTTTGGCTTGGTTTTGCCTTTGTACCAACCTTTGAACTTATAGGTTTTGCCGTCTGCTTGATAGGTATCTGGCAAGGTGCCACTTTGTTTAAAAGTGTACGCTTCACTATTAATAACCGTTCGCTTTCCTTGTGTGAATCCTGATGGTGGTGTAATTTTTTGTCCGTTACTATTAACAAAATTCTCATAAAGCTTTTTGTAATAAATATAATAATTAATAGTAGCACCAGAATTCCCTTTATTGAACTGTCCTGTTGTTCCTACAAGATTGTCACTAAACATAATATTGGTGCTTACTCCGCTATTAGAACTACGATTCGTTATACGCCATGTCTTACCAGTCGCTTTAGTAAAGTTATATGTTGAAATATCATAGTTACTTCTCGTATAAGTTGTTGATGTGTACGCTCTGGAAGTCATCACACCTGTTCGGCTGTCTGGAAGTGTTGCTTTAGGTGGTGCTAACACAATTTTATCAATTCTATTGGTGGTAGCTGTAGCAAAATTAATCGCAATATCGTTACTAAAGAAAAACCACGAACCCCCGTTACTAGTACCTATATTTTTTAGTCCTGTATCAAACCTATAAAGCCCACTACCAGCATTTGTCATAGTTAAAGGATATCTTAACAGCGTCCCTTCTACTCTCGAATTGGTTGATTTAAATAATACTGGGTTTATGGAAAGACTCATTTGTTCCTTACTAGCCACTCCATCCTCATCGTAAAATTTTAAATTCCCTTTCAAACCTAAGTTACCAGAAAATCTATCCACATACGTCATTTCATTTCGTCTATTCACTGCGCCAAATCCATTAAATCGAATCGTGGAATCGATATATTTTTTTTCGTTGTGTGTACCCGAAGTAATTCTTGTCTGAAAATACAATGTTTTGATATACCCAGTATTTCCAGAAGTTCGCCCGTGTAGACGATTGATAAATGCAGTGACCGTCCTAGTCGACTCTGTCCAAACAAAATATTCGCCACCACTATTGGCATTATGAGAGCCTTCTCCTATAACTACATTTTGTTCCTCGGGGCCAACTTTGATAATAACTGACGTTGGTCTAGTCATTCCAGCTGCCAATTTTGATTCAATTCGAATCGGACCAACAATATCTGAATTTGTATCATCTGTTGTAATATTTTCCAGTTTCATTCGATAATCAACTACATCGTTAAGACGAACCGTGGTTCTATTCGTGGTTCCTGTAGCTGCCCAGACAAATGCTCTAGGCATAATTTTCGCTTGAATACCAGATGGTTCCAGCAGATTTTCTTCTTGAGCTATTTCCGTTGTATCTTCTTGTTCCACTGTTTCCTGTGTTACTTCTTCCCGACTCGTTTCAGTCGTTTCTTGACTGCTTTCCGTACTTTCTGGCGTTGCGCTACTTGCTGATGTTGCTTCCTTAGCGCTACTTGCTACTGTCGGACTACTTTCTTCCGCAACTGCGGTCGCGCCAGAAAAGGCGTTAATCACTAAAGAACTACACAAGCCAATGGTTGCTAATCGTTGCCACTTAGTTTGCTTCATGTCGTCCCTTCTTTCTCTGGACCATTCCGACAAGACCAATCAAGACAAGACCAAGGATGCTAAGATTTGCCTGACTCTTGCTCCCTGTACGAGGGAGCTGCGAGCCAGTTGTGGTGGTCTGTGTCGAACCACCACTTCGTTGATCTCCTTGCGGAGGACCAGCTGGTTCCTTGGGATCAGCAGCTGGCGCATCTGTTTTCGGTGGGGCATCTTTAGGAGCGAGTGTTCTCGGATTTTGGTAAAATTCAATCCCCACCGAACTAGAACCACCATCAGACGCTTCAACATTTATAAAAAAACTAGGGGAAAATAGCAAACACGCAATTATTAAATAACGCTTTTTTTTCATTTAAAAACCTCCTTTTAACTCATTCACATTCTTCTATACAAAGAATGCGTAAACAACCTTTATCATACCTTTATAATAGCAAAGAACTCTTTGTTCAAAACATCATTTTTTTTCATTTGACAACATCTATTCGCGAAAATCCCTTATTAAGCAAGGGTTGCTACTCTTGTTATTTAAACAAAAAAGGCTATCAAAACGTACTTTTCCATAGAAATCAGCCAGTCATCCCTTAATTTTTTTCAAAAAAACTACAGAAAAGCTCACAATGTTAGTAATTAAAACTAACATTGTGAGCTTTTCTCATTTTTGACGATTGGATAATTCGATAAAATAACACTAAAACACAAAATAACTGTCTGTTTCTCTTATTGGGCAACAGCTAATTGATACAATGGCAGGAGTTGTTGATAGGTTGCCAACATATAAGCTCGTGCTTTTTCAGGGTTTTGCCACAAGTCACTATCTTTGGGAATGATGCGCCCAATTTCAAACTCACCTTTTTTTACATCTCTAAAACGAGTTAAGGCTTTCTCTAAATCCGTTTCTGGCAGCGGAGTAATTTGAGGAACCGTATGATCCAAGGAAACATACGTATCTTCTGGTAATGCTTGGAATAATTGCTGATTCTCTAAAAAGGCTTGCGCAATCTGCTTTTCATTTTTAGGATTATCAATGAATGACAACCACATAAACACATAGTCGCCCCAAATGCCTAATTGAAAATGCGGCTGCATTTTATACCCGCGCTTATTCGGACTAAGTGCTGACCAAGTATTTTCTGGTGGATACACGGTGCGACGGCGATGTTGCGCAATATGGACAAACAACTCCGTTCCTAGTTCAGGCGCTAGTTGTTCGGCAAAATACGTGTCTAATTCTTGAAAAATAGGTTGAATTTGCGCACGGATAACCGCCATTCGTTCATCTAATCCAGCAACTTCAAAGGCTGCGAATTCTTTTTCTGTAAACATCAACATTTCTCTAATTCCTCTCTTAACTTGTCTTCCGCTTCTATTTTTGTCGATTTTGCCATGTTTCCAGTGTCATCCCACGATAAACATCTGTGACAATTTTCCCTTTACTAATTCGAGCATTGGGTAGTGTTCCTTCGTAGGTAAAACCAATTTTCTCCATGACACGACCAGAAGCTGGATTGTCTTGATCATGTAAAGCAAAGATTCTCATGAGTTTCATTTTTGCAAAACCCAGTTCAACTAACGCCGTCGCGGCTTCAGGCATGTAGCCATTGCCCCAAAAGGCACGGTTCAAGACATAGCCTAATTCTCCAATATTATTGGTTTCATTGACCCGCAAATCAATCGTGCCAATCATTTTACCTGTTTCTTTCACTTCGATCCCATATTTTCCTAAAGGTTCCCCCATAAAAAATTTAGCAATGTTTTGTCTTGTCTCAGCGATTGTTTGATTTTTCAAAAACACATAGCGGACCGTTTCCTCATCTGAAGCATATTCGTACATATCTTCTGCATCGGCTAATGTGACAGGTCTTAAAATCAAGCGTTCGGTTTCAATTCGTTGGTTTTCTGCAAAAATCAATGGATAATTCATGAGCAAAACTCCCTACTTTTCTACATACTTTACCGAAAAACAGCGAAACACGCAAGGAAAATCGGCATTTCCCTCGCGTGTTTCTTTAATTGGCGTTTAAGCGAATGATGGCAATGATCGTCTGAACAGCTTTGGCCATTGATTCAACGGTAATGAATTCATATTGCCCATGAAAATTCTCGCCACCTGTAAATAGATTAGGCGTGGGAATGCCCATGAAAGAAATCTTAGAACCATCTGTCCCGCCACGAAATGGTGTGATGATTGGTTCAATGTCACAACTTTCCATTGCTTGGACGGCCAATTCTACAGGAGTCCAATCTTTTTCGATGATTTCCTTCATATTATAGTATTGGTCTTGGAAAGTAATTGTTAGTCTGGGTTTATCCGCCAGCGCATTTAAACGTTGGACTTGTTTTTCCAAAAATTGCTTTCTCGCTTGAAAGTTTTCTTGATCATGATCCCGAATGATATAGACAAGTTCTGCTTTTTCAATACTTCCTGTAAATTTATTGAGTAAATAAAATCCTTCATTTCCACGTGTTTGTTCTGGCACTTCCTTTTGCGGTAGTGATTGATCAAGTTGTTCGCCTAATTTAATGGCATTTACTAACGAACCATAGGCCGTTCCCGGATGGACACTGGTTCCCTCAATTGTTATCACAGCTTGAGCAGCGTTAAACGTTTCATACTCGAAATGCCCCACGCGGCCACTGTCAATCGTATACGCAAAAGCGACTGGGAAGTTCGGCGCATCAAATTGATCGGCCCCGCGTCCAATCTCTTCATCTGGACCGAAGGCGAGCCAAACATCCCCCCGCGCTACTTCTGGATGTGCCAAAAAATACTCAACAGTAGCTAATATCTCGACAATTCCCGCTTTGTCATCTGCTCCTAAAAGTGTGGTTCCGTCTGTAGTAATCAACGTTTCCCCTTGATACTCTTTTAAATTGGGAAATTCAGCAACCGATAAAACGATGCCTTGTTCTTGATTCAAGAGGACATCTTGGCCATCATAATTAGTGATGACTTGGGGACGGATATTTTCTGCTGAAAAATCCGCCGTATCCAGATGTGCAATCAACCCAATACTCTTCGCTGCAGGTTGGTTACCAGGCAACCGTGCCGTTAAAAAGCCGTTTTGTTCGTTATAATGCACATCGGCCAAGCCTAATTCATGAAGTTCTGTTTCAATCATTTTGGCTAAAACCACTTGACCGACCGTCGTCGGTGTGGTTTGACTGTTGGCATCTGAACGGGTGTTAACTTTCACGTAAGTTAAAAATCGTTCGACTAATTTTTCCATTTTTTACTCCTTCTTCCTGAATCATTCTGTTAAATAAGCATTGCGCAAGTGGAAATAATCCCCATACAAGTGATAACTAATGCCTTTCAATTTAGGATTGATTAGATAATTTGAGGCACTTTGATACAGCGGTACTTGGGCAGCATCTTGGTTCAACAAGATGTCTTCCGCTTCTTTGTATTCTGCAAACTGTTTCTCTGGATTATTGGCATTAATCGTTCGTGCATCTTCTACCAGTTGGTCGTATTTGGCATTATGATAATTGCCATAATTGTAACTTGATTCTCCTGCATATAAGTTAAAGTAAGAGTCTAATTCACTACTGCCGGCAATCCATCCTGAAAGAGACAACTCATAATTTTTTTCACGTCGCGATTGGTTCACATTATTACTTGGTTGCGATGAAATGGTAATTTCTAAACCTGGCAGATTTTCTTGCAACTGACTTTGAACATATTCAGCAATTCGTTTTCCTTGATCTGTATCTGCCGCCAGCAATGAAAGTTTCACTTTTTTACCGACATCCGCTTGGGCTTTCGTCCATTCAGCTTGAGCTTTTTTGACGTCATTTTTCAAATATTCGCCACTGTATGCTCGGAAATCTTCATCTGTTTCTGGATTCGCATAAAGTTTACTTGGAATCAATCCGTTGAGGGGTTTTGACCCATCGTTTAAGACACTTTGTGTTAAGGCTTCTTTATCAATTGCTTGGCCAATCGCTTTTCGTAAATGAACATTCGCTAATGGCGTTCCTTCTTTTTTGTTGAAATCTAAGAAGTAGTTGGCCACATCTGGATGACTGACATAGCCTGGATCATCTTGATATTGTTGAACATATTGTCCGTTAATGCGAACTAAGTCTAGTTCATTCGCTTGATATAAGTTAATCCCAGTATTATCTTCTTTGATTGTACTAACCGCAACTTCTTCCAGTTTCACTTGATCCGCATCATAGTATTCTGGATTTTTTTTCAATGTCCAAGTATCTGAAGTCGCATCCCAATTGGCTAGCGTAAATGGCCCGCTATAAAGTAAATGTTCACTATCCAAGGCGTAATCTTTGCCTTGCGCTTCGACAAATTTTTGATTTTGTGGCGCTAACCAAGCAATCGAAACGACTGCTAAGAAGGAAGGTTGGGCCTGTTTTAATTCAACAATGAATTCTTTGTCATTAGGGGCTGAAATCCCTAATTCATCGACTGACTTTTCACCGTTGCGTATTTCAAAACTATTTTTAACACTGTCTAGTAAATAAGCATTCGGTCCAATCGTCGCTGGTGTCACCAGTTTTTTCCAAGAATAAACAAAATCTTGGGCCGTAATTGGCTCGCCATTGCTCCACTTAATCCCCTCCCGCAAGGTAAAGTGGTACTTGCGCCCATCGTCACTAATCTTGACATCTTTAGCTAGAGCTGGCACCGTGGCACTATCATCATCAAACCGATAAAGGCCTTCAAATAAATGTTGTGCCATTGTAAAGGTATTTTTATCTGTTGTTTGTGTTGTATCCAATGTTGAGATTGGTGCAGGTGAACTAATACTGATTTTTTGTTCAGCTGCTAAATTTCCCGAATCTACTTTCTCTGCCGCTTCTTTGGTTCCGCCACATGCGGCTAAAAGAAACCCTGTTGCAATCAAACCTACTACTTTTTTCCCCAATTTCATGTTGTTGCCCCCTCATATTTTTTAAACAAATAAAAAAAGCATTCGTCCTAAAAAGGACGAATGCTTATGCAATCGCGGTACCACCTTTGTTGATCTCTTCGCTAAAAAAGATCCGCTCGTTTCCAGTACAATCATACTGTAGCGCTATAACAGGCGCACCTGAATTGGTTTAAGCGAACGGCTTCAACCAACCTGTTCAAAGGCCATTTTCCCCTTTAACGTCACTACCTCTTCTCACCAAACGAGGCTCTCTGCAAGCTATTTTAAAAAGTACTTTCCTTCTCATCACATTTTGTTCTTTTATTTGTTTCATCAATCATACTGATTTACGGATAGTTTAGCAAACATTCTCGAGGTCGTCAACCACATTTTTAATTTAAAACTTTTTTGTTTTTCATCAAGAAGGTCGGGACAGAAGTGTTTAGCTCCGAGAAATAAGAAGAAATTTCCGAAAATTGTTCTTTAATTTTTGGAGAATTTCAGCTTATTTCCGAAGGAGTTGCTTTTGTTCCCGCCGTTTATCAGCTTTTAAGCCTAGGACAAAAATCCAAAGTGATTTTTGTCCTAGGCTTTTTTTTACTCTAATCCTTTTTTAACATCTTCTATCATCAAATGCATTGATTCTAATCCACCACCGCTTAGATACCAAACATCTGGTTGAAGCATAATGACTTTATCATTTTTACCAGCATCGGTTTTTTGAATCAATTCGTTTGCAGCGACGTTATCTTTTGAATCGTCGCCACCAATTGCTTTGGTGCGATCTACCACAAAGAGAATCCCAGGATTTTTTTCTAAAACATATTCGTAAGAAACACTTTGCCCATGAGTGGAAGCTTCAATCTTATCGTCTGCTGCTTTGAAGCCAAATGTATCATGAATTAAACCGAAACGAGAGCCTTTTCCGTAAGCGGAAAGTTGTCCTTCGTTAACTAACACAACAAGCGCATTATTCGCGCTAGCTTCTGCTTGTTTTTTCACGTCAGCAATTTCTTTTTCTAAGCCAGTTATTTTTTCTTTAGCTACCTCTTCTTTATCAAAAATAGTGCCTAACGTTTCGATATTTTGTTTCGTTGATGCCCAAGGATTTTTGGCATCTACAGCTAAGTAAATGGTTGGCGCAATGGCTTTTAATTGTTCTTGATAATCTTGTTGACGACCAGAAATAATAATTAAGTCTGGTTTTAGTTGATTGATTTTTTCTAAATCTGGTTCTTTAATGCCGCCTGCTGATTCAACTTTTTGGTATTTTTTCAAATACGCAGGGATATTTTTAGTTGGCGCACCTACCACGCGGTCACCGACACCTAGTGCATCCATTGTATCCAAGGAACCATTATCAAAAACAACGACTTTCTTAGGATTTTTGGGAACGGTTAATTGACCATTGGTGTCTTTGACTGTGACTTCCGTTTTAGCTGTTGTTTCTGTTGTTGCAGAATCTGCTGTTTTTTTATTTGTTTGACAAGCACTTAACATTAACAGTCCCATCATTGAAACTGCCATCATTGCTAAAAATTTCTTTTTCATTCTTTTCCTCCAAAAACGTTATTTTTAAATTGCCCGATTTAGTGATAAAGACAAAAGCGTTTTCCTTCAATTTCACAAATCCGGATATTCATTTCATAAAGATCATTTAAAATACTTGTTTGAATAACTTCTTCTGTTGCGCCATGCGCATAGAGCTTTCCGCCTTTCATGGCGACAATTTCATCTGCATAGCTTGCGGCAAAATTAATATCATGTAGAACAATCAGAATCGTTTTTCCTAGTTCATCCACTAAGCGTTTAAGAATCTGCATCATTTGAACCGCATAATTCATGTCGAGGTTATTTAAGGGCTCATCCAATAAAATATAATCGGTATCTTGGGCTAAAATCATGGCAATATACGCCCTTTGTAATTGGCCCCCAGAAAGGGTATCAATGTATTCTTCTGCCATTTCAGTTAAGCCCAATTGTTCCAGTGCTTCTGTTACTTTTTCGTGGTCAGCGCTTTTTAAGCGACCTTTGGAATAAGGAAAACGACCAAAATTGACCAGTTCTCGCACAGTTAATTTAAGTTGTACACCGTTGGCTTGTTTTAAAAGGGCAATTTTTTGTGAAAAAGCCGATTGCTTCCAGGTTTTTACTTCTTGCTTGTCCAGATAAATTTCCCCGGTATCTTTGGGAATTAAGCGACTCATCATGGCTAGCAGCGTGCTTTTCCCAGCGCCATTTGGTCCAATAAAGGCCGTTAATTTGCCTTCAGAAATAGGTAAATCAATGTCTGAAACGACAAATTTATCGCCATATTTTTTTGATACATCACTCATCTGGATCATGTGCGTTGCTTCCTTTCTGCAATAATTTTCCATATAAAATAAACGCCCCCAACAAATTGAATCACCACACTGAGCGGGGTATTCAAATGAAAGACCTGTTCAACCATCAATTGACCGAATACCAGTAAAAAGACTGCTATTAAACTCCCTGCCACAAACAGTTCTCGGTGGCGATAGGTTTTCATGAATTGATAACTCATATTGGCCACGATAAAACCTAAAAATGTAATCGGTCCCACTAATGCTGTTGATAAGCCGACCAGACTACTGATCAAACACAACAACACTAATTGAAACTGATTCACAGCAATCCCCAAATTCTGGGCTTGATGGTTCCCTAAATGTAAAACGTCTAAACGGTAACTTTCCCGCCAAAGTATCCCACAAATCATGAGTACCGCCACACCAACGAAAACGAGATACTGACTATTGACGTTACCAAAACTGGCAAACAACTTTCCTTGGAGTAAGTCGTATTCGTTAGGATCCATAATCACTTGTAAAAACGTACTAATACTACTGAAAAAAGTACCTAAAATCATGCCAATCATCAATAATAAAAATAAATCGGATTGATTTTTGCGTAATAGAAAATACGATAAACTAGTACTTAAAAACACCATTAAAAAGACGTTCATCAAAAACGACCCAAGACTTACTTGACCTAACGCTTGTGCGCCTCCTAAAAGAAAAAATAACACCGTCTGCACAAAGACATACAAGGAATCCATCCCTAAAATGTTTGGCGTTAGGAAATGATTTTGCGTGACTGTTTGAAAACTAATAGTTGAAAAAGCCGCAGCGATTCCGACAAATATAAAAGCCAATAACTTTTTCCCTCGTAACGCCAAAGCAAAGGACCAATTGCCATACGTGTTATAAGTTAAATAACAAAGGCTCACAATTACTACGGCAGCTAAAAGCAAAAGTAATGAAAGCCATTTTTTTAAAGGCCGTTTCATTGTTTGCGCCCCCTTAGTAATAATAAAATGAACAAAATGCTCCCTAATGTTCCGACAACCACGCTGACAGGAATTTCATAGGGGGCAATCAATACTCGTGCTAAAATATCACAGATTAACAAGAACAAACTCCCGCAAATCCCAGTTAACCACAAGGTATTTTTCATATGATCGCCATAACGTAAAGACACGAGATTAGGAATCACAACCCCTAAAAACGGAATATTCCCCACCATCAATAAAACGATGGCACTTGCTAAAGCAACCAGCGTCAAACCTAAAAACTGAATTCGCTGGTAATGGACGCCAAGACTATTTGCAAATGCTTCACCCATACCAACGACAGTGAAATGATAAGCAAATAAATAAATAACAAACCACAAAGGAATCATTAAGAATAACCATTCATAATTCCCTTTCATAACTGTGGAAAAATTTCCTTGTAACCAAGCAGACATATTTTGAACCAATTGGTATTGATAGGCAAAAAATGTGGCAATTGAACCTAGAATGTTACCAAACATCACGCCCACCAAAGGGACCATCACTTGATTCTTACTTGGTAATAATCGAATGAGCGCTAAGAATAACAAGGTCCCGCTTAGCGCAAAAATAAAAGCAATTGCCGTTCGATAGAGAAACGGAGCTGTTGGGAAAAATAACATTGCGACTAAAATACCCAACCTTGCACTATCGGTTGTTCCAGCGACACTAGGAGCGACAAATTTATTTTGTGTGAGTTGCTGCATAATCAATCCAGAAATACTCATCGTACTACCAGCAATGATTAAACTCAACGTGCGGGGAACACGGGTGGTAAATAAAACAAATTGTTGCTGCGCATCTAATTGAAACAACTGAGAAAGTGCAATGTCCTTCACCCCTATCACTAATGACAATAAGCTGAAAAGTAATAGTAGAACAAACAAACCAATCTTTTTCATGAGAAAACTCCATTTTTATTTAATTGAGAATGATTCTCATTCTTAGTTACAGTGTATGAGAAAACCATCACAAATGCAACCACTTTTTTTCCTTTATTAAAAACTTCTTCTCAAGCCGACTGACCAACGACTTATCTAAGATATGCTATAATGGAGGGAAACGTTAGGAAAGGAGTGTTACTGAATGGCGAATGATGACTTACAACAACGTCTGGATAAAGGAATGTACGGTACGCCCCTCGTTAATCCTGAAGAACAACACAAATACATGGGCACATTTCGTGAACGCTGCCGTCTCTCCATGACCGTCGCTGAAATGAAAGATGCACAGAACCAAAAACATTTATTAGAAGAATTAGCGAAGCATCCTGAAGTTACAGTACTTTTAAATGGCGAAATCTCTTCTGACCTGCAAAGTACCTATATTAAATTATTAAATCAGCATGGCGCAACCTTTAAGATTGTTAACAATTTTGTGGAGAACAACCCTGACTCTCTCGGCTTACTGTTAGCTGAAAAACATGCAGTCGATGAACCTGTGATTGACGTTACAGAAAAATATCCTCAAGCAACAGAAACGCCAAAAGAAGAGCCAACAGCTAAAAAAGGCTTTTGGCAAAAACTATTTCAATCATAAAAAGCTCAAGGAAAGTTATGAGCGCTTCCATTTATAATAGAATTATGCTATTATAAAGATGAAAAAGAGAGGTATGCGGGTACATACCTCTCCTTTTATACCAACACCAGTTATAAGAACTGGTGGCTTACTGAGTTAAGTTTTGAATCTTAACCGTTCGGCCTACGAAGCTTGTGAACGGTTATTTTTTATTGTTTTTCGTTGCTTCAAGGATACCGAAAATCAGTAGTGCAACAAACGCTGCAAAACTAATCATCAATTCCAATGCCGCTTCGATTGACAAAAAATGCTCCTTTCGTTAAAGTGCATCGGATACACATAGGCATCACCTGCCTCTCTAACTCAGAGCCACCGTCATACAACTTTCATTGGTAATAGTTTTAGTATAACCTATTGGGTGCACCAAGAAAACGTTTTTATAGGAATTTTCTATAAAATGCTATAAGTTATGAGCGCTTCCATTTTAAATAGAATTATGCTATTATGAAAATGAAAAGAGAGATATGCTACTACATACCTCTCCTTTATACCAACACCAGTTATAAGAACTGGTGGCTTACTGAGTTAAGTTTTTGTTGTTCTTTAACCGTTCAGCCGTCTAAGCTTATGAACGGTTATTTTTTATCGTTTTTCGTTGCTTCAAGGATACCGAAAATCAGTAGTGCAACAAACGCTGCAAAACTAATCATCAATTCCAATGCCGCTTCGATTGACAAAAAAATGCTCCTTTCGTTAAAGTGCATCGGATACACATAGGCATCACCTGCCTCTCTAACTAAGAGCCACCGTCATACAACTTTCATTGGTAATAGTTTTAGTATAACCTATTGGGTGCACCAAGAAAACGTTTTTATAAAGAATACCGCCAAAAAATCTATTATGAATTTTTTGGCGGTATTCTTTTTTTATTGAACCACTTCTGGGTATAAAAGTTTTAAAACGTCCATTGTCAAGCGTCTACCCTGTCCAGCGTATGGATACACATGCATGTGCATGGCTGGATTAAAGTTTGCTTCGATAATCCCGTACGTTAAGCTATCACGTGTGCCTTTTACGTCTTTGTCAGGAATGATTAAATCAATGCCACAAATTTTGGCTCCTAAAGCAGCTACGGCCTCAATGGCGATTTGTTTATAACTATCATCAATGACATCGGTCATATCAATCGAATCCCCGCCCGTGCTAACATTAGAATTTTCTCGCAAGTACACGATTTGCTCTTTTTCTGGCACAGAATAGATAGTTAAACCTTGTTCTTTCAACATTAGTTTTTCTAAATCATTTAACTGGATTAATTCTAGTGGTGCACGGTGATTGGTCCCCCGCAATGGATCACTATTTTTAGCGGCCACCAATTCTTCTACAGTGTGTTTGCCATCTCCGGTAACATTGGCTGGCACGCGCAACATGATGGCTTTTACATCATTATCTAACACAAAGAACCGATATTCTGTTCCAGGTAAAAACTCTTCAATTAAAACCGCTGTGTCCTCTTTAAAAGCAATCCGTAACGCTTCCGTAAAGTCTTCCAACGAAGCGCCTTCTTTAAAAATGGTAATTCCTAAACCGTAATTCGTTGATTTTGGTTTCACGACAAACGCTTTATTGGCGTAGCGTAAATGTGCTTCTTGTGCCTCAATAAAAGATGAAAATTCTTCACCGCCAGGCACATGGAACCCTGCTGCAGACAAAATTTTCTTTGTCACGGTTTTGTTTTCCATAATCAATGGTACCACGTAGTTATCTTTGCTAGTCATGTTGGCATTTTTGACGTATTCAATGTGCTCGCCATGTTGCAGTTTCAAAAATTGCTCTTGTTCATCTAAAATTTCGATTTCCAAACCTTTTTGAATCGCATCAAACAAGAAAATTTGTGTGGATAATTCCATCTCACGGAAACCAGCTAATTGATAAGGGCGTTCAAAGGCCATACTTTGATATTGGTTTCCAAAAATATTTCCCAGTTCACTGTTGGAGTTTTCTTGAATAATCGTCCACATTTTGCCAGAAACGGTGTCTTGTGGATTCCGCAGTTGTTGATAATACTTACCGACAACTTCTTTGCCTTTACGAATGCCTAGAGCATCTAACATATCAATCATTTCTGAAAAAATCCGATCGCCTTCTGCAATTAACTTAATCGTTTCATGAGGATGACCAAGAGCCACTTGTTCATTTAAAATATCGCCAGTTTTTACCCATTCATCCGCTTCTTCTTTTTCATCTGTCCACAATAAATACAACATGAAATAATGTAAGAAATCCACAGTATCTTCCACAATGCCTAAACGTGAAAAAGGATTTAAGTCTAAATTACGCAACTCGATATAGCGAATACCTGTTTTAGGCAGATCAGACATTTGTTTCCCACCACGTAAGCGCACAGGCGCATAAAATTCTTTTTCTTCAGAAAGTAAACCATTTTCCACCATGCGATGAATATCTTCTAAATAGCGTTCCAATGAGGCATACGATACTTTCACATTGTCATGATTTCTGTAGCCATACGTACTATTCCGAATACTGCGAATGGGTTCTTGCGGTTGGTCGTCATAGACTCTAAAGTAGCCGTCTTCACTAACTGGCGAAGCCCCAAAAAGATACGTAATTAACCAACGATAACGTAAAAAGTTACGGGCAACTTTCATGTACACTTTCGTTTTAAATTGTTTGCAATCTGTCACTTCGGATTGTTCATCATATAATTGCTGAATCAGGGCTTGGTCATATTCAAAATTAAAATGAATTCCGCTGACCATTTGTTTTCGTTTGCCATACTCTTTTGCCAAATAACGACGATATAACACTGCATCATATTGATCTAATTTAGCAATTTTAATCTCTTCATCTTTTGTTGGTAATTGTGGCGGCATACTTAATGGCCACAGCATTTCATCTTCTGGAATCGAACGACGAGCCACATCGTGAATGGCATCTAAAAAACGAAGCATTTCTGTGCCGCTATTTGCTACAGGCGTGATTAGTTCTAATTGTGTTTCACTAAAATCTGTTTGAATATATGGATGATAAGAACGGTTACCAAAAACCGTGGGATGATCAGTTGTCGCTAAAAGCCCTTCTCGTGTACTACGTTGGTTTTCTTTTTCTAAACCAAAACGAGCCATCAATACGTAAGGACGAACATTTTTCTTTTGCATTAATTCTCTATAATTCATCTTGTCGCCTTTCTTTCTACAAACTATCTGTTTCTCTTACTATTATATAGGAAAACGAGTAAATATGCTGTTTTTTTGAACGTTCACTTGGGAATTTTCGAGACACTTTTAGAGAGCGCCTTTTTCCGTTAGACTGAAAACAACTAGTTTATAGAAAGTGGGGATTGCTCATGAAAAATCGTGCATTACTTTTAATTGACTTTCAAAAAGGCATCGAAAGTCCGACGCAGCAATTGTACCGTCTGCCAGCAGTGTTGGAAAAGGTCAATCAGCGTATTGCTGTCTACCGCCAACACCATGCGCCCATTATTTTTGTTCAACATGAAGAAACCGAATTAGCTTTTGGCTCAGACTCTTGGCAACTTTTTGAAAAACTGGATGCACAACCCACAGATTTTTTCATCCGCAAAACACATGCGAATGCCTTTTACCAAACAAATTTAAATGATTTATTGACGGAACACGACATTCAAACGTTAGAAATCGCTGGTGTCCAAACCGAGTTTTGTGTGGACACTACAATTCGGATGGCTCATGGTTTAGGCTATACGTGTTTGATGACACCGAAAACCACTTCCACCTTGGATAATGGACATTTAACCGCGGCACAAATTATCCAACATCATGAAGCTATTTGGGCTGGCCGCTTTTTGACTTTTTTGAGCCTGTGACAAAAATCACTTTGGATTTTTGTTCCGGGCTCAAAACCTGATAAACGGCGGGAACAGAACCAACTCCTTCGGAAATAAGCCGAAATTGTTGAGAATCACGAAGAACGTAGTGATTCGATGATGAACAATACCTACTTGGTCTCCAAAAATTAAAGAGCAATTTTCGGAAATTTCTTCTTATTTCTCGGAGCTAAACGGTTCTGTCCCGACCTCTTTTCCAAAAAATTGTTTGTTCACTATGTTTTCTTGTCGTATTTCATGTTAGTATAAGGAAAAAGTGTTCAGTTGATTAGTTGAAGATTTAGAGTGTGGGACATAAGTCGATTAGGCTTGTCTCTCATGTTCTGTCTTTTTTTATGTCATCATTCACTAAACTAATAAATAATTGGAGGTATTTTATGAACAAATTTTTTACAGCCCAACGTTTAAAAGACACCGCCTATGTAACAGTCGGTGCATTCATTTTGGCCATTTCAATCAATGCGGTCTTATTGCCAAATAAACTTGTCGCAGGCGGAGCCAATGGCATTAGTATTGTTATTAATTATGTTTTCGGGATTAGTCCCGCCATTGTTCTTTACGCCATCAATATTCCTCTTTTAGTGCTTTGTTTCTTACTTCTTGGGAAAGAGGTCGGTGTCAAAACCATTTATGGCAGTCTTATTTATCCATTTTTTGTAGGAATTACTTCGGGGATGCCTGTTTTAACACATAATATTTTTCTAGCAACATTATTTGGCGGTATTATTACAGGTGCTGGCCTAGGCTTGGTTTTCCGTGGCAATGCCTCAACTGGTGGGACAGCAATCATTTCACAAATTGTCAATAAATACTTCAAAGTTTCCTTAGGTATTGCTATTTTATTCGTCGATGGTTTAGTCATTTTATCAGCAATGTACGCTTTTAATGCAGATATTGTGTTATTCTCTTTAATTTGTTTATTTACAATTGGTCGAGTCGTTGACATGATTCAAGTTGGTCTGGTTCGCTCGAAGAATGTGATGATTATTTCACCAAAATATGTCGCTATTCAAGAACGCTTATTACGTGAACTAGATAAAGGTGTGACCTTGGTGCCAATCGAAGGCGGTTATCGAAGCGCGAAAGGCATGCTCTTAATGACTGTCATTCGTGAAAAAGATTTTCCCCGCTTAAAAGAAGCCATTCTTGAGATTGATGAAGAAGCTTTTTTGATTTCAATGAGTGCGAGTGAAGTCTACGGAAAAGGATTTAGCTTGAAAAAAGTAGCTGATTCTTATGGCGTTGAAGCTACTAATGCCAATAATTTACAATAGTTTTTTGTAGGAAAAGAGCCGCAAAATCTGTAGAGATTTTGCGGCTCTTTTTACATCTTCATCCAGACAGGTTCTAAGCTATTGCCATCCAAATCTTGCACCTCTAAGCCATACATTTGCTCTTCTGGTATTCCCATATCAACTCGGTAACAGTTGCCTCCGTTAGCTTTGGCGGTTTCGCCAAACTGTTTTACGGCTTCGGCACTCTCTAAACTAAAGGAAATTAATGCTCCACTGGTTGTTTGCGCATCAATAATTTGCTTTTCTTGGATAAATTTTCCATAAAAGTCATGGTTCAACAACATAATCCAAAATTGATCATCCCACATCATCGAACTAGCTTCCTCTGTTGAAAATTCCTCGTTCTTTTTGAATCCAAGTTTTTCATAAAAGGCTGTAGAACGTTGGACATCCGCTACTGGGAAGTTAACAAAAACCATTGTGCCCATGTGATTCATCCCTTTCTTTTAATCATCTACGACAGCTAACTGTGCGTTGCGACAAAATCAACAAGCTTGTTTGATTTATACTAGCATATTCATAAAAGAAATGTTACTAAAACGTTTTCTTAAGGTAATTCTCGATAAGCCAAGTGCTGAATGATTTCACTATGTTGTGGATAATCGTTTAACAATTCCGCTTGAGTAAATAACTCGAAGTCTTCAAACTCAAAGCCTGGTGTAACTACACAACTGACTAACGCAAATCCTGTCGCTACTGTAGAACCAAAGATTGTACCGGCAGGAACTGAGAACGAAAGCTGTTGTCCTTGAACTAAGTCTTTCCCTAACTGAACAGCTTGATACGTTCCATCAGGAAAAATACAGTGAACGGTTAACGGCTGACCATCGTGAAAAAACCATAATTCATCCGCTTTTAAACGATGAAAATGTGACGGACTTTCTGTATTTAATAGAAACAAAATCGCTGTATGCAACGCCCGTTCGCCTCGTTTGGTCGGAATCAATTGTTCACTTTTATTGGTTTGTTTAAAATAACCGCCCTCAGGATGCGCTTCTAATCCTAACTTCTCAATCCACATTTGTTCTGTCATCTTCTCCCTCACTCCTTCATTTTTTTCAGAAACAATTTAGAAAGAACTTAGAACATCCGTCCTAATCCTAAAATAAACGGCGGGACAGGAGTAGCTTCTTCATTCTTGAAGCTAAATACTCCTGTCCCACGTTCTTCCCAAACCTGTTATTTTCTACAACTAAACATCTTTTAATAAGCCTTTAAATAAGCCCATTGCGAAATCGTTGGCATTAAATGGTTCTAAATCGTTAATGCCTTCACCTAGACCAACTAATTTCACTGGCAAGTGTAATTCATTCCGAATAGCAATGACAATACCACCTTTGGCTGTTCCGTCTAGTTTGGTTAAAACTAAGCCAGTGACATCGGTTGTTTCTTTGAACTGTTTGGCTTGTGTCATCGCATTTTGCCCAGTAGTTGCGTCCACGACTAAGAGAACTTCGTGAGGCGCATCTGGAATTTCTCGTTGGATGACTCGTTTGATTTTTTCTAATTCTTTCATTAAGTTGACTTTATTTTGTAAACGACCTGCTGTATCCACTAGCAAAACATCGGCCTGTTCTGCTTTGGCACGTTCCACTGCATCGAAAACGACCGCTGCTGGATCGCCGCCAGCATTCCCACGCACAACTTCAACGCCAGCCCGTTCACCCCAAACAACTAATTGATCGATGGCGCCCGCTCGGAACGTATCGGCAGCGGCCATTAAAACTTTCTTTCCTTCCAACTTGTATTGATGGGCTAATTTACCAATGCTGGTTGTTTTACCAACTCCATTAACACCAACAAATAAAATCACGGTTAAGCCATTTGGCTGTAAGTTAATCGCATTATTTTCATTAATTCCTGCTTCTTCATACAAATCAACCATTTTTTCAATGATGGTATTTTGAACTTGAGCTGGTTTTTTCACATTTCGCAGTTTCACTTCTTGTCGCAAGGCTTCTGTAATTTTTAAGGATGTATCAAAGCCTACGTCTGCACCAATTAACGTTTCTTCTAATTCTTCAAAGAAATCTTCATCAACGCTCCGGAAATTAGCAAACAATTCGTTCAACCGTTGACCAAATGTCTTACGTGTTTTTTCCAAACCTTTTTCATATTTTTCTTGGACTTGTTCTTCTTTCGACTCTTCAATTTCTTCTGAAACCTGCGTGTCTGTTGGTTCTGCCAACGGAGTTACGACACTACTTTCTTCCTCAGGCGCTTCCACAACAACTTCTTGTGTTTCCTCTGTCAAGATTTCTTCTGGCTCTTCTTCTAACGCTTCTTCTACGCCAGCTAATTTTTCCATTTCAGCGTTGTCTGTTAAATCGGCTGTTTCTGTGACTTCTTCCGCTGTCGTTTCTGGCGTTGTTTGCGCCTCTTCTGCTGCGGTTTCTTTTGATTCAGCAGGCGCTGATTCATCACTAGGTGTTTCGTCTACTGTTTCTTCAATTATCTCTTGTTTTTCTTCTTCCTTTTTTTCAGCGGAAAAAGCTTTTTTAATTTTATCAAAAAATCCCATTCTTATTGGCCTCCTTCCAACGGCGTTAAAATATATTTTTCGACCGCTTTGGCAACGCCATCTTGGTCATTCGTGTCTGTAACGACATCTGCGGCTTCTTTAACTAATGGAATCGCATTTGCCATGGCGACACCTAAGCCAGCGTATTCGATCATCGGTAAATCATTTTCTTCGTCCCCTAGGGTCATGATTTCTTCTGCACGGATTCCTAAATCTTTGGCTAACAAGGAAATACCATAGGCTTTCGTAATCCCTTTTGGCATAAATTCTAATAAGTTATTTCGCGTTTTAATAATTTCAAAACGCTCATAAAAAGAGGCTGGAATTTCCTTGATGCGTTCATTTAAATACGCTTCATCAATCGCAACAACAACTTTATTATAAATTCGATTCGGGGTTAACTCTTCTAATTTGTAGGACTCAAAGGTTAATAATTTGTTTAGAGAACTATAAATTGAAGGATAATTAGGTGCAGAAGGCAATTGCATCACGACCTCATCGGATAAGACATCAAACGGCATGTTGAGTGTGGTTGCTAATTGGTACAGCTCATGAATCGCTTCCAAGGGCATCAATGTTTTCTCAATAATGGCCCCTGTATCATTTTTTTGAACCAATCCGCCGTTAAAAGTAATGCTATAATCGCCTTCCTCTTGTAAACCTAATTCTTCTAAGTAAGGACCAATAGCTGCCAAAGGTCGACCTGTGCAGATAACAACTTTCACGCCTGCTTGTTTCGCAGCCATCAGTGCTTGTTTATTCCGTAAAGAAATCTCTTTTTGGCTATTTAATAATGTTCCATCTAAATCAATAGCAACTAATTTTATCAAACGTTCGCTCCTCCTTGCTTCTGGCTAATTGCTTTTTTCAATTGCGCCACCTTCTTTGACCTCTTCCAAGCGAACTGAAACGATTTTTGAAACCCCAGATTCTTGCATAGTCACGCCATATAAAACATCTGCGGCTTCCATTGTCCCTTTACGATGTGTCACCACGATAAACTGTGTGCCATCTTCAAATTCGCTTAAATAATGACCAAAACGAGCAACGTTGGCTTCATCTAAAGCTGCTTCTACTTCATCTAAAATACAGAACGGAACTGGTCGAACACGAATAATTGAAAAGAGTAATGCAATCGCCGTTAATGCCCGTTCGCCTCCAGACAACAAGCTTAAATGTTGTAATTTTTTCCCTGGTGGTTGCGCCTCAATCTCAATCCCTGTATTCAAGAGATCCTCTGGGTTGGTTAGCACCAGCTCTGCCCGTCCGCCACCAAACATATTAGGAAATACCACTTTGAACTGGCCACGAATTGCTTCAAAGACTTCTTTAAACCGTTCTTTCACTTCTTGGTCCATTTCATCCATGGTTTCAAATAATTGTTCTTTCGCATTTAATAAATCATCTCGTTGACTGACTAAAAATTGATGGCGCTCATCGACTTGTTCAAATTGCTCGATGGCACTTAAGTTAACAGGTCCTAACCGCTCAATTTCTTGTTTTAGGCGTTTCACTGTTTGCTGTGCTTGCGCTAAATCATCGATTGGGAAATACGCTTCATAGGCAGCTTCAAAGGTTAAGCTGTATTCTTCCTGTAAGTAACTTAATGAGCTATCTAATTGCATTTCTGCACGATTTTTTAGGACTTCAATTTGTGTTTTATCTGCTAAATACTGTTGTTGGCGTTTGTTTTCTTCCGCTAATTTTGTATCTAACTCGTCTACTTCTTCTTGCAACGCTTGTCGTTGACTACGTGCCGTTTGTAAAGAGGTTTGCAACGCTGTTTGTTTCTCCGCTAATTGAGCGACTTGTGCCGCTAAGCCTTCTTCGGTTAACTGGTGATCGCTAGAATGGCTACTTAATTGTTGTAGCTGTTGACGGATGGCCGTTTCTCGAATCAACAATTCGTCCAATTGTTCTTGTTTGTCTTGCTTTTGACGAGCAAAATGGGCACATTGTTCCGCCGCTACTGCTTGTTCTGCTTGAACTGTCGTCAAGCGTTCTTGCGCTTGGGCTTTAAAGGTTTCCATTTGGCTAGCTTCTTGTTCCACTTGTTTCATTTCAGCATCTAAACGTTCTTTCGTTGCCGTTAAGTTTGCTTGTTGCTCTGTCAATGTGGCTTTTTTCGTTTGATATTCGGTTAAGAATTGATGCAATTCCCGTGATTCATATTCAAACAGACGTTTTTCTTTTGTTAAACGAGTAATCGTTTCTGTTTGATTGGCTAATTTATTGTCAATTTCTTGTTGTTTTAAGCGATTTTGTTCACCAGCAGAGCGCAACATTTCTGCACGTTCCGTGGCTGTTTTCACTTCTTGCGAGAGTGCTTGGACTTCTTGTTCTACACTTCTTAGTTGTGTTTCTAATTGAGTCATTTGTTCAGTAATTGTTTGAAGTTCTTGCGCTTGTGAAAATAGGCTTCCTTGGTTGCCACGTTTATTGGCTCCCCCAGTCATCGAACCGCCAGGATTCATCACATCGCCTTCCAATGAGACAACGCGATATTGGTAATTGACTAATTTTGCTAACTGGTTGGCACTCGTTAAATCTGCCGCTAAAATCGTGACGCCTAAGAGATTTTGAATAACGGTTTGTACTTGTTCTGGATAACGAACTAATTCACTGGCAATCCCCACGAAGCCCGGTGCACCAGCCAAACGATTCTGAACCATCGCCGATACAGAGCGTGGCTTAATGGTAGTCAATGGTAAAAAGGTTGCTCGGCCACTGTGTTGTTGTTTTAAGAAGGTGATGCCTGCTCGACCATCTTTCTCATTTTCCACAACAATATGTTGCGCCGCACCACCTAAGGCCGTTTCAATCGCCAACGTATATTCTTTAGGCACTTCAATTAACTCAGCCACTGCGCCAACAATCCCAGTTAGTTGGTTTTTGTGACGCAATACAGCTTTCACGCCTTGATAGAAGCCAGCGTAATTTTCTTGAATTTCTTGCAAACTTTTTTGGCGTGCCTTCGCTTGTTGCACTTGATTCATCGCTTGGTACATATCGTTTTGACGCTGTGCTAATCGTTCACGTTTGGCTTCAAGCGTTGCTTTCAACGCAGTGTATTCTTCCAGCTGTTCTTGTAAGCCTTGTTTTGCGACTTTTTGCTCTTTTTCTAGCGTTTCTTTCATTGCAAGAGCTTCAACCATCTGTTCTTCTAGCGCTTCGTGTTTTGCTAGCGATTGTTGATTTTTAGCTGTTTCTTGTTGATATTGTCGTTCTAAATATTTTAAGTCATTGGCTGTATTGGCTTGTTCTTGCATGACTTCCACATACTGACTGCGCAATTCTTCCATTAATTCTTTAGAAGACTTACTATATTTTTCCACATCTTTCGTTGCCAAAGCCAATGCTTCTTTTAACGTCTGACGTTGTGCCGTTTTTTCTGCGATTGCTGTTTCCAGCGTCTGCAATTCTTCTCGATAACGAACAATTTTTTCGGCCGTTTCTGCCAACGTCTCTTCGTATTCGCTTGCCGTTTGGGAGGTGTGTTTGGAACGTTCAATTAAAACATTTTTTTGTCCTTCTGCTTGTTTCAACGCTTCTGTCACTTGTAATAATTGTTGTTGTTCCGTTTCAATTTGTTCATCTAAACGATTGCGCTTGCTTCGTAAACGTACCAATTTGCCTTCTAGGTCATGGACTTGTTTACTTGCGCTAGCTAACTTTTCTTCAATGGCTGTTAATTCTTGCGTTTTCGTTTCCCAAATAGCTTTTGCTTCTTGAATTTCGGTCACAGTTAAATTGACATCAATTTCGGTAAGTTCTTCTTTCAAAGCTAAATACTTTTTGGCCGCATCTGCTTGGGCGGCTAGAGGAACTAATTGGTCTTCCAACTCGTAAATGATATCTTGGACACGGCTTAAGTTGTCCTCGGTTTCGAAAAGCTTTTGTTCAGCTTTTTTCTTTCGTTGTTTGTATTTTAAAACGCCCGCTGCTTCTTCAAAAATCCCTCGACGGTCTTCAGGTTTACTATTAAAAATCGCTTCAACTTTCCCTTGCGAAATAATTGAAAAAGATTCTTTGCCTAACCCTGAATCCATAAATAAATCTTGAATATCTTTTAAACGGCACGCTTGTTTATTAATAAAAAAGTCACTTTCGCCCGTTCGTTTTAAACGACGGGTGACACTAATCTCACTATAATCCAATGCTAAATAATGGTCGCTGTTGTCTAACGTCACGGTAACTTCCGCAATATTTAGCGGCTTACGACCTTCCGAACCGGCAAAGATAATGTCGTTCATTTTGCCACCGCGAAGGTTTTTCGCAGATTGTTCACCTAATACCCAACGAACGGCTTCCGTGATATTACTTTTCCCACTTCCATTCGGACCAACCACTGCTGTCACATCATCTTCAAATTCAATAATGGTTTTATCTGCAAATGATTTAAATCCTGTAATTTCAATTCGTTTTAAATACACGAATATTGCTCCTTCCAGCCTTACTGAGGAATACTTTTCAGTGCCCGCTCAGCGGCATCCTGTTCAGCTAACTTCTTCGATTTTCCTTGGCCTAACCCAATGAGTTCACCATTCATGTAAACTTCAGTGAAAAAGGTGCGGTCATGAGCAGGGCCTTCTTCTTTAATTAAGCGATATTCAATTGAAACATCGCCTTTGCGTTGTAAAACTTCTTGTAATTGTGTTTTGTGATCCATCTCATGTGAAAAAGCACCGGCATCAATTTTCGGAAAAATAACGTCTTCAATAAATTTCTTGGCTGCGCCAACTTTTTGGTCTAAGTAGAGGGCACCTAAAAAGGCTTCAAATAAGTCACATAATAATGATGCACGTGTTCGTCCGCCCGATGCTTCTTCTCCTTTACCTAATAAAATGTAGTTGTCGAAGTGACATTCTTTCGCAAATTTGGCTAAACTATCTTCCCGAACGATGGCTGCGCGCATCTTCGTTAATTTTCCTTCTGGAAGTTCTGGGAATTTTAAATACAAATATTGTGAAACAATTAATTCTAAAACTGCATCTCCTAAAAATTCAAGACGTTCATTATCGGATAATTTTAAATAGCGATGCTCATTCACATAGGATGAATGAGTAAAAGCTTGCTCTAATAGATTGACATCATGGAAAACAATGCCGTAACGTTCTTTTAACTCTGTTGTTAACTGATTGTCCATTCTCCACATTCCTTTACATTTATTTACACCTTGTTTCATTATACTTTTTTTTTCACTTTTTTTAAATGGTTCTATTCAGAAAAAGCCTGTTATTCACTGTGTTCTCATTATTTTTTAGAAAAAAATAAATAAATAGAGCTGCGACTGAGATAAAAGCGTTTGTTTACGTAAGAGATAGAAAGAGCGTGGGACAAAAATCACTTTGGATTTTTGCGCCACGCTCAAAAACTGATAAACGGCGGGAACAGAAGCAACTCCTTCTTATTTCTCGGAGTTAAACACTTCTGTCCCGACCTCGTTCTATCTCTATTAAATCAGCGGAACGTTGTTTAACGTTTTTCCGCAGTGACACCCACCGTTGCCCATGGATTATCTTTCGTATCAACTGCCCAAGTAAAGTCAACTACACGGTCGTTGACAGGCAAGACTTCATTTCTGTAAAGCGTTGGGATTACAAATGCTTCATCAATGGCATACTCTTGCCAATCATAGAAGGCTTTTTTACGTTTTTCTTCATCAAATGATGCTTTTGAATCAATCGCATCAAGTAATTTAGTATTTTCTTCTGACTCAAAACGTGGGTAGTTAAAGGCTGAGTTAGGTCCATATAAACCAGTTGGTGATGGATCTGAACCGGTACTCCATGCCGCTTGATAAATGTCCACTTCTGGATCATCATTTTTCAATTTGTCATAGAAAGCTTGGAAATCAATCAAGCGTCCTGTTGTATACGTAACCTTCAAGCCAATTTCTTTCCATTGTTGGACATAGTAATCAGCAAGTGGTTGTGCAGTTTCGCCGCCTGACATTGAAGCAAACTTGATTTCTAGTGGTTTGCCTTCTTTGTCTTCGCGAATGCCATCGCCGTCTACGTCTTTATAACCAGCATCATCTAATAATTTTTTCGCTTTGTCTAAATCAAGCGTATAGCCTTTCGCTTCGCTATCATGCAAGCTCTTGAAGACTGGTGGAATTAACGTTGTCGCATTTGTCCGTAAACCGTTGTAGAATTTTTGACCAACTGCATCATTGTCAATTGCATAGCCCATGGCTTGACGTAAGCTTTTATCTGCCATTTTAGCTTTTGGATTGTATTTCACTGTATTTGTTTCTTTGTCAAATGTACCCATTTTAAAGCCAATATACGTATAGGCTTGTTCGGGACGTCCTAAGATTTGATAACCTTCTGTATCTTTGTAAGTTGGATACGTATCTGTTGGCATTGAAAATGCCATATCATATTGCTTCGCTTTCATCGCTTCTACAATGCTCGCAGAAGGAACAGATTTGAACACTAATTTATCTAATTTAGGTTTGCCACCATAGTAATACTCATTTGGTAAATATTCAACAGATTCCCCTGTTACAATATTGCTCATATAGTACGGTCCAAAAGTGACTGGATTTTTACGAACACCATCACTAGACTCCATTTCTTTGACACTTACACCTTCAAAGGTATGCTTCGGTAAGGCAGAAGACCAAATACCTCCACCTAATTGTTGCATGCCTGGGTGAACTTCTTTATAAGAAATTTTAACTTCTTTATCATTGATTTTTTCTATGCCAGAAATGGTTGGTGATTTACCAGCATGATAGTCTTCCATACCAACAATATTCGTAAAGTTATCGTCATAACGAATTCCTGTATAGTCTTTATGACCAATGACTTCATAAGAGAAAATCACGTCATCGGCTGTCACATCTTTACCATCAGACCATTTTAAATTATCCCGTAATTTAATAGTAGCTGTGTTGGCATCCTCGTCTAATATCAAATTTGCAGCGCCGCCATCAACGATTTTGAAGTCCGCATCATTGTTAAATAGCGATTGTGCTGCAGGGTCCATATAGGTCGAATCATACGCATCTTGTGAAAATTCTCGTTGGAATAACCCTTGGAATTGTGTATCCATAACTACAGCGACATCTAATGTCCCGCCATCAATTGCTTTTTTATCATTTTTAACAGCGATTGGCATTTTTGAAATGTCTTCTGTTTCCGTTGCTTTATTGCCCCCGCCTTTATTGCCGCCACCACATGCAGCTAACCCGAATACTAACACAGAAGCTAACGTGATTGCACCTAAAATCCGTTTCTTGTTCATCTCTTTTCCTCCCTCATTTTTTGGCTAATTAGCCTAATCGTTGTCGTGCATCTGCTGAGCGCTTAAATGCTTGTCCAACATAGTTTATACTTAACATCAAGACTAAAATTAGAATTGATGCAGGTAACCAAACCCATTGTTTATTGACTAATACATCCCCACTGCTGGCGTAGCCAATTAAGGTTCCTAAACTTGGGACACTTTGTGGTAACCCGAAGCCTAAGAAAGTTAACGTTGTTTCGATCCCGATATTGGCCGCAAAATTAATCGTTAAGTTCGTAATAATTAATGAACTTAAATTCGGCATAATTTCTCGAAACATAATTTTAAAATCGCTTGTTCCCATTGTCTTAGAGGCACTAACGTAATCTCGGCGCCCTTCAGATAACGTTTTACTGCGGAACAACCGCGCTTTTCCAACCCAATAAAACGCACACATAATCCAAATAAAGGACCAGATACTATATTTAGGAATCACGGAAACGAACACAATAATAATTAACATAATTGGCAAAATCATAATAAAATCCACGATACGCATCAAAATATTATCAATCATACCTCCATAATAACCGGAAATAATCCCTAAACCGACCCCGATAATAGACGTAATAATCGTAATGGCAAAACCGATTAAAATCGAGTTCCTAGCCCCGATAATCAATTGTCCTAAAACATCACGCCCCCCTTCATCGGCACCTAAAATGAACTTGGTGCCATTCATTGTAACGGTACCTGGTTCCGCATATTTATCTAAAATACTTACATGCATAACGGCACTTTGGTCTAACACTAACGAACCGATAAAAACGGCTAATAAGATAATGACCAAAAGGATTAAAGAAAACATCGCCATTTTTTCTTTGACGAATTCTCGCGCAATCATCCGAAAGCCCATTGGTGGAATACTTTCTTGTAAGACTTCTTCTCTTTTTTCTTCTGTCAATTCCATTTTTATCACCCTTTCTTCGTGTTTTTTCTACTGAATTCGAATTCTTGGATCAACAATACTCATTACAATATCAGAAATTAAGGTTCCGATAAGGGTTGCCAATCCCAAAATCAACACGAGAGCGGTAATAACGGAATAGTCACGTTGAATGATACTATCAATAAATAATTTTCCAATTCCTGGGAAAGCAAAAATCTTTTCAATAACGACTGATCCGGCAATCAAAGCAGTAATTTCATAACCTAATTGAGAGGCAATTGGTAATGCTGCATTTCTAAAAATGTGTCGATTAAAAATTTTATTCGTTGGCACTCCTTTTGAACGAGCAGTACGAACAAAGTCCATGTTTTTAACATCAATCACTTCACTGCGCAAATATTGAATAGTGACCGCTGTCCCTAGCAACGCTTGAGTGACTCCTGGTAAAATTAAATGCTTCAGTTTATCTAAATAATACGGCCACGTTCCCTCAGCCAAACCAACAGTCACGGTTCCACTCGTTGGGAACCAGTCTAAGCGATACCCAAAAATAAAGAGCATAATCAAGGCAAAGATGAATAATGGCACGGCAAAACTGAAGAAGTTGTAGATAACCACCATTTTGTCAAACCATGAATTTTGGTAACGGCCAGCAATTAAACCGAAAGGAATGGCGATTAAATACGTGATTATGACTGATACAGCAGCCAATGCAATCGTATTCCCTACCCGACCAGCAATGAGCGTGGATACAGGTAATTTAAAGATAAAACTATGCCCAAAATCTCCATGTAAGGCATTGCCAATCCAACGGAAATATTGTTCGTACCAAGGATCATTTAACCCGGCAGCTTCGCGCATGGCTTCAATCACTTTCGGGTCTTGGTTCGGATTAATCAATCCTGTAAACGGATCACCTGGCATCATTTTAGCCAACAGGAAAATCAAGACACTTAAAATAATCACTTGCGGAATCATCAATAACAAACGGCGTAAAATTGTTTTCCACATTATTCAGCACCTCCATTTTTTAACGCTACTTGGTGGGTTGGACTAATCGCATGTAAGTTATAAACCCGCCCATTTTCATCATAATAGTCTTTATGATTTTCCCGATACTCTTGCTCAACTCTTCTTCGTTCTTCTTTGTGAGCTTCTCGGTTCGCTACGTCAATTTTAGGAATTGCTGAAAGTAAGCGTTTGGTATAAATGTGTTGTGGATTAGTGTAAATATCTTGGCGTGTACCGATTTCTACAAAACGGCCTTTGTACATAATGGCAATGTTGTCACACATATGTTTAACTACGCCCAAATCATGGGAAATAAATAAGTAACTTAACCCATATTCCTGTTGAATGTTTTTCATAAAATTCAATACCTGTGCTTGCACAGATAAGTCCAGTGCTGAAACAGGTTCATCTGCAATAATTAATTTGGGGCTGGTAGCCACCGCTCGGGCGACGCCTAAACGTTGGCGTTGTCCACCAGAAAATTCATGAGGATATTTGTACAACGCATCTTCTGGCATCCCCACAATATCCAACAAACTTTTGACTTTTTTCTTTTCTTCTTGGTCACTTAACCGTTCAAAATTTCGAATTGGTTCGGCGATAATATCTAGTACTCGTTTTTTAGGGTTTAAACTTGACATCGAATCTTGGAAAATCATTTGGACATCTTTGTTGTATCCGATCGCTTTTCGACTTCGCGGCTTGGTTACATCTTGTCCTTGATAAATAATTTCACCATTTGTAATTTTTTCTAAACCAATAATTGCTTTTCCTGTCGTTGATTTTCCAGAACCCGATTCACCAACTAACCCATACGTTTTACCTTGTTCAATCATGAAATCCACACCATCAACCGCCAAAACATGATCAGTGATTCGATTGAAGAAGCCGCTGCGAATTGGATAATGAACTTTTAAATCTTTAATTTGAATAATTTCTGTCATTACGCTTCCCCTTCCCCGTCTCTAAAATGAAAATGTTTATAACATGTACAACGAACATAATGATTCGGTGCAACTTCATGTAATGTTGGATTTTCTTCATGTTCCGATGCATCAATCCAAGGAATTCGTGGGGCAAACCGACAACCTTTTCTAGGTAATTTGGTTAACGAAGGAACAATCCCTTCAATCACATGAAGTTCTTCTTCATCGGAATTCTCTTGGGGAATGGACTGAAGTAAGGAACGTGTATATGGATGTTTTGGATGACTAAACAATTCTTCAGCAGTGGCTACTTCTACAAACTGACCCGCATACATAACCGCTACACGATCAGCCATTTCCGCAACTACACCTAAGTCATGGGTAATTAAAATAATGCCACTCCCTGTTTCTTCTTGTAAATCTTTTAACAAATCGAGAATTTGTGCCTGAATGGTAACGTCTAAGGCCGTTGTTGGTTCATCTGCAATTAAAATCGGTGGTTTACACGCGATTGCAATGGCGATAATCACCCGTTGACGCATGCCGCCAGACAATTCATGAGGATACTGTTTCCCGACACGCTCTGGGTTGGGAATCCCCACTTGATCTAACAGTTCAATGGCCCGTGCTTGTTTTTGTTGTGCGGTCATTTTGGTATGATACGTGAGACTTTCTTTAATTTGGTCTTCAATTCGCATGAGCGGATTCAGTGCAGACAACGGATCTTGGAAAATCATCCCAATATCGTTTCCTCTGACTTTGTTGTACAATGTTTCATTAAACGTAGTTAAGTTTAAATTGTTGTATAAAATTTCCCCAGTAATTTTGGTATGATTGGGATCATGTAAGCCCATAATCGTTGTTGCTAAGGTACTTTTTCCACAACCAGATTCTCCGACGATTGCCAGAATCTCATTTTTCTTCAATTCAAATGAAACATCATCGACGGCATTATAATAATCATCTTTGATTCTAAATGCTGTTTCTAATCCTGAAACCTCTAGTAATTGTTCATTTCCTTGCATCCATACGCACCCCTTACGTCCTTTCAAAAACATTATATAAATTAACTAATATTTAATGATAGCACTTTCTAATTTTTATCAATGTTAATTTACAGCTCATTGTTTTTTCATAATTTTATAGAATTATTCCATAAAAAGCAAGATAAAATAACTTTTTTCGCAGTTATTTTTTTACATGTATGATTTTTTTTACAAAAATATGTGTAAAAATAGCCTTATTGCTTAATAAAATAACCATTATGTACGCAAAAAAAGTCGATCAACAGGAATGTTAATCGACTTTGTCTTATTATTTTTTATGAATTACTCACAATATAATCTACAGCGGCACCAACTGTTTCAATTTTTTCTGCATCTTCATCTGAAATCTCTGTTCCAAATTCATCTTCAAGTTCTAAAACAAACTCCATTACGCTAATTGAGTCAGCGTTCAAATCATCTTTAATGTTTAATTGATCTGTTACTTGATCCGCTTCAATATCAAAGTGGTTTGAGATAATCTTCGCTACTTTTTGAAGTACTTCTTCACGAGTCAACTGTATTCACCTCCACTGCTTTTGAAAAAAGGTTCTTTCTTTTACTAAAACGCTAAGATACATTGTACTCACAATTTGGGTATTTGTCCATCTTTTTTTCATTTGAGTAACAAACTGATGTCAAGACAATTGCAAATTACTCTGCTTTGCCTTCATAATATTCCACTAATTGTGGGACAACTTGGGTTTCTAACATTGTATGAATTTGACGAATGGTGTAGCGGACGGCATCAGGACCCGTGGCCCCATGCGTTTTAATGACTGGCGCTTTTAAGCCAAATAAAACCGCTCCCCCATGTTTTGAGTAGTCCATTTCGTCTTTCATGCCACGCAACGCATTCTTTAATAATAAGGCGCCCATTTTTCCTTTGACACCTTCAGAAAGAATCGCTGTTTTCAGCAAGCTCATCATGTTCATAGCTGTGCCTTCGATGGATTTTAAAACGGCATTTCCTGTGAAGCCATCTGTCACCACCACGTCAGCTACGCCATTTAATAATTCTCGTGCTTCAACGTTTCCGACAAAATTAATCGTTTCATCTGCTGCTAACAATTCGAAGGCTTTTTTCGTTAATTCACTGCCCTTTGTTTCCTCAGTTCCATTATTTAATAGACCGACACGAGGATTCTGAACGTTCCGAACTTTTTCAGCATAGAATGAACCTAAAACGGCATACTGAACCAAATGTTCTGGTTTATTGTCTGCATTGGCTCCTAAATCTAACATGTCAAACCCTTTGTCTGGTTCTCCCATGACAGGTAAAGTTGACATCAAACCGGGACGTTCCACATTTTTGATGCGGCCGACAATGAACAGACCCGCTGCTAATAGCGCTCCGGTGTTGCCTGCAGAAAAAATCGCATCGGCTTCCCCATTTTTAACTGCTTGCGCTGCTAAAACCATGGAAGCCGTTTTCTTACGACGGATTGCTTTAACTGGCTCATCGTCACTAGCAATTTTTTCATTGGTATGAATAATCGTAATGTTTTTTTCATCGGTGATGTATTTTTTTATTTCGGCTTCTTTTCCATATAATTGAAATTCAATGTCTGGGAAGTCTTGTTTGGCTAGCATAACCCCTTCAACAATTGCTTGTGGGGCGTTATCTCCACCCATTGCATCTACAGCAATTTTCATGAGTGATTCCCTCCTACTTTTTTGTTTCCTAACAAGTATAACATATTTTTTTCAAAGAAATACGCATTGGCTTTTACTTTCTGGCTTCAAAAATTACCTCTTCTAATCGAAAAATTGGGCCGCCTCATCTTGGGGTTTCACTCGATTGGCTAAGCCTTGATAAGCAGGATATTGCCACCATTCTTTCACTTGCCATAGGGCACTTGCTTCTTGGCGCGCAACTTCTAAAATGTTAAAGTCCGTCACGATATCTCCTACCGCAAATTGAGGCACTCCTGATTGCCGTGCACCGAACACTTCCCCAGGTCCGCGAAGTTCCAAATCACGCTCACTCAAGACAAAACCATTGGTGGTTTCTGTCATGATTTTCATACGCTCAACGCCCATTTCATTTTTCGGATTGGCCACTAAAATACAATAAGATGCACTGGAGCCACGCCCCACACGGCCCCGTAACTGATGTAACTGTGCTAACCCAAACCGGTCCGCATCCATAATTAACATCACTGTGGCATTTGGTACATTCACGCCAACTTCAATAACGGTGGTAGAAACCAATAATTGCAGCTGATTGTCTTTGAACTCCTGCATAATGTCATCTTTTTCTTGGTTTTTCATTTTACCATGTAGTAATCCCACTTGATATCTTGGGGAATAAAAGCTTTGCATATGTTCAAAAATTTCTGTTGCGTTTTTCACATCTAAGGCTTCTGATTCTTCAATCAATGGACAAATAATATAGGCTTGATGTCCTCGAGCCAGTTCTTTTTCCATCCATTCTAAAACAGTATCTAACTGCGGCGGCCGAATCCAACGTGTTTCGATTGGAATCCGTCCAGCTGGCATTTCATCAATGATTGATACATCCATTTCGCCATAGGCTGTAATGGCCAGCGTTCGAGGAATCGGCGTGGCCGTCATAAATAGAACATCTGGTTTTAAGCCTTTTTCTCTTAATATTTTTCTCTGATTCACACCAAAACGATGTTGCTCATCGGTGATTACCAAACCTAATTGATGGAAACTGACATCTTGTTGTATCAAAGCATGGGTCCCTACCACAATGTCAATCTCGCCATTGGCCAGTTCTTCGAGAATTAGACGACGTTCTTTCGTTTTGGTGGAACCTGTTAATAAGGCCGTTCGCACTTCTAATGGATCAAACAACTGCTGTAAGCTTTCCATGTGTTGCTGCGCTAAAATTTCAGTCGGAACCATTAACGCCCCTTGAAAGCCAGCGGTCATGGTGGCGTATAGCGCAATCGCAGCCACTACCGTTTTCCCACTCCCCACGTCACCTTGAAGCAATCGTTGCATATGCTTCGGACTTCGCAAGTCTCGACAAATTTCATTGGTCACTTTTTTTTGGGCGCCTGTCAATTCAAAAGGCAGTCCTTGGGTGAACGTTTTTAAGCGATCCACGTCATATTGAATAGCTAAACCATTTTTTTCCGCTTTTTCTTGTTTCTTCAATCCTTGCATTTTAAGTTGGAAAAGGAAAAACTCTTCAAAGACTACTCGTCGTTTAGCTTGATGGCTTTCTTCTGGATTACTGGGAAAATGCATCGCCCACATTGCTTCTTTTCTAGGCATCAAGCGGTACTTTTCTAATAAATCATTCGGTAAAATCTCTTCAACCAGTGAACCATACTCTTCAAAAGCAGTGCGGATTAACTGAACCAACGTGCTTTGTCGGACTTTTTTATTCACATGATAAATGGGGGCGAAATCTTCATTGTCTCCTTTAGAAGCTAAGATTTTCATGCCATTTAATGATTTTCTCTTGGCATCCCATTTGCCATAAACAGCAATTTCTTCGGAAAGAACTACTTTGTCTTTTAAAAAAGGTTGGTTGAAGAAGGAAACATTAATGACCGCATGTTCCTGCATCATTCGAAACGTTAACCGGCTCTTCTTATAACCGTACCGACTAACGACTGCTTCCGAAACCACTAGCCCTTTTAGCGTAACTTTTTCCTGATCCTGAATCTCGCTTAAATCCTTTTCTTGGATATCATCGTAGCGGAAGGGATAATACGTCAATAAGTCTTCAATTGTAGCAATCCCCAGTTCTTGTAAATTTTCAGCACGTTTTGGGCCAACACCGGGCAATACGCTGACTAAATCTGTGATGTCCATAAAATCCCCTCCTCATTAATATACGCAAAAAAATGGATCATTCATTAAATAGGCTGGTTCATTAGCCCTAACTAATGAACCAGCCTATTCGTTTTTATTTTTTCATCACGAAAACCTATTCTGCTGAGAATAAGTATGGATACACAGGTTGTCCACCTTCATGAAGTTCTGTTTCTAATTCATCGTTTTCAGAAACTAAAATAGCGATTAGCTTTTCAGCTTCTTCAACCGAACCATCTTCGCCGACAATAATTGTCACGATTTCAGTGTCTTCATCAATCATGCGGTTCAACGTGTCTAATGATGCATTAAAACGATCTGCTTCAGAAACGACGATTTTACCATCAATCATTCCTAAGAAGTCATCTTTTTTAATTTCAACGTCATCAATGGTTGTGTCACGAACAGCTGTGGTTACTTGACCACTCACAACGCTGTCTAACATTTCCGTCATACTTGCTTTGTTTTCTTCTAATGATTGTTGATCATTGAAAGCTAACATTGCTGTCATTCCTTGAGAAATGGTTTTAGATGGAACAACCGCTACTGGTACATCGGCAACTTCTGCTGCTTGATCAGCTGCCATAAAGATGTTTTTGTTATTTGGTAAGATAATGACTTGCTCTGCATTCACTTCTTTGACTGCTTTTAAAATATCTTCCGTACTTGGGTTCATTGTTTGGCCACCACTAATAATGTAGCTTGCACCTAAACTTCGGAATAATTTTTGAACGCCTTCACCGGCTGCAATAGCAATCACAGCAAACGGTACGCGAACTTTTTCAGTCAACGCTTCTTGCTGAGCATCGCGTTCAACTAACGTTTCATGTTGTAAACGCATATTGTCTACTTTTATTTTTACTAACGAACCAAATTTTTGGCCGTAGTTCATCACTTCACCTGGATGCTCAGTGTGTACGTGAACTTTGATAATTTCGTCATCGTTAACGACTAATAGAGAATCGCCTAGTTCATTTAAGTAGTTTCTGAATGTTTCATAATCAAAAGCGCTGTCCACGGTTGGGCCTTCGCCGATACGAACCATAATTTCTGTACAATAGCCAAATTTAATGTCTTCTGTCGCAACGTGGCCACTAACACCACGGTGATGTTCAGCATTAACCATTTCGTCCATTTCGGCAGGACTTGGTTCATACGTTTCAGTTGGTAAAAATTCACCACTAAGCGCTTCTAAAAATCCTTCATAGATAAATAGTAGTCCTTGACCCCCACTATCTACAACGCCGACTTCTTTTAGGACAGGTAATAAATCAGGTGTTTTCGCTAAGGCACGTTTAGCACCTGCTACAACAGCTGTCATAACTTCGATACAGTCATCTGTTTCTTTCGCTTTACGTTCGCCAGAACGCGCCGCTTCACGAGAAACAGTTAAGATTGTTCCTTCAACGGGTTTCATCACTGCTTTATACGCTGTTTCTACACCATGTGTAAATGCAGCGGCCAAGTCTTTGGCATTTAATGTTGTAACCTCAGGAATTTGTTTTGAGAAGCCGCGGAATAATTGAGATAAAATAACCCCAGAATTTCCACGAGCACCCATTAATAACCCTTTGGATAACGCACCTGCTAATTCTCCTACTTTTTCAGAGCGAGAATCGGCCACAGCCTTTGCACCACTGGTCATTGATAAGTTCATATTTGTTCCTGTATCACCATCGGGTACAGGGAAAACGTTTAATGAGTTGACATATTCTGCATTTGTGTGCAGACGAGTCGCACCTGCCTGGACCATTTCCTGGAACTGACCTGCGCTGATTTCTGTTACATTCACCTAAAAAATCCTCCTTCAGATTTACCGCTAACGGCAACACACGACTTCCTTGTGCAATTGCATCGTTGACAGTACACTACCTCTAATCCGGTAATACACGAACTCCTTGAACAAAAACGTTAACTGAATTCGCAGTGACACCTAATAATGTTTCAAGATTATATTTTACTTTTTCTTGGACGTTACGAGAAACTTCAGAAATTTTTGTACCATAACTAACAATCGTGTAGACATCCACTGCGATTCCGTTGTCTTCTTGACGAACAACGACACCACGTGAGTAATTCTCACGACGTAAAATATCGTTTAAGTTATCTTTAATTTGATTTTTGCTTGCCATTCCGACAATTCCGTAAATATCTGTCGCAGCTCCGCCAACTACTGTAGCGATCACATCATTGGTAATCTCAATGGTACCTGCGGGTGTTTGAATTTTTACAGCCATTGATGAAAGCCTCCTTATAAGAGCACATTCGCCCTATTTTCTTCCATAACATTTTATCATATCCAGCCTTTAATTAAAAGGAAGTTCGTCAGATATTATAGACCCTTCCTCATAATTACCAACATTTGTACAATTTACAACGTTTGTCGTGCATTGTCAATGCAGAAAAAGACAAGATTCGACTTGGTTCATTGAATCTTGTCTGCTGATTTTAGAGGTTTTTCATGGCTCTCACTGAGACTAAACATCTTTCTCCATTACTCATTTCGACAATCCGTTCGCTTTTTATAACTTTACTTATATGCTTGCGGTTGATTAAATATGATTTGTGACAACGATAAAAGTCATTAGACTGTTCTTCAATCTCCTTTAAGGAACCATAAAATTCAATTTCTCCGTTTTCAAGATGTAAAACAATTTTATGCGATACGGAAGAAGATTCAAAAAAAATGATTGTTGTCATATCTACAGACCGAATGGTATCGCCGTCCTTAAATTTAAATAATTTTTTTGTATCTCCACGTTCACTAGTTATACGTTCATGAGCCAATTGAATATTTTCACAGATTTTCTGCTGTAGATGTTCTTTGTTGTCTTTAATGATATAGTCCAGCGCTTCCACTTTATACGTAAACGTCAGATAGGACAGTTCCCCATGTGTTGTGACAAAAACGATTTTACCTAAATTATCGTAGTCTCTGATTTTAGCTGCTAAGGTTAATCCTGACATTTCATGTTGTAAATCAACATCTAGAAAATATAACCCAATTATTCTAGACTGACTTTTGACAAATTCAAGTACTTCTAACGGATTTCCTGTTGAAAAAACCAGTTCCATATCAAGACTTTCCATCATTATGTAATTTTTAACATAGGTTTCCAACATTTGTCGTTGTCGCCAATCATCTTCGCAAATAATAATAGAAATCACCTTATTCGCACCTCCTATTGTTTTCAATCGTCAATTTTTGAGTAAACCATCCATCACTGATGGATGTAGCTAGTTGAACATTATTTAGGGATTGAAGCAATTCTTGAACATTACTCAATCCCATTCCTCTATCAGTGCCCTTTAATGAAAAACCGCGTTGCTTAAGTAGATGGAATTTTGGTAAATTTTTCCTACATGAATTTTGGATAATAATATGTACAGCAGAGGCATCTTTATATACAGCGATTACAAGCTTACCCTCACCTAAAAATTCGATTTCTTCTATAGAGTTATCTAAAAAAACACCTAGTATTCTAACCAAAGAAATTGAATCAATGGCTAATTCTTCAATTGGTTCAGTCACTTCTAACTGTACATCCATTCCTTTTTCTTGCGTTGAAATCAACTTAGACACAAGGAGACTTTTAACTTCTCTTACTCGAATGTTTCCAATCGCTTCTAACTTGAACCCATTTTGGTCAATGCATTTTGATGCTTTCTTTATTTTACTGAAATAATAGTCATTAAGACTCTCGTAATCTCCACTTACAATAAAATCTTCTAATGAATTTAGGATATTTTTATAATCATGCCGAAACTTCCGAATCTCCTTGAATTGTTTCTCCATTGCCTCCATATATCTCTGATTTTCTAAATATTCTGTTTCCTTCTGTTGAATATCATATTTATTTTTGAGCGAACTAAGATACACAATAAAAGAAATTAATGAAACGACTAAATAGAGCGTGAGAAAGATTGAATTTACTACAATTATTTCCTTGTTATTCCCCAAATATTTTCCTAAAATCAGGCTGGTATAGTAGATAATCATTGTGCCGATTCCTATCAAATTAAAAAGCAGAAGACACTCATTGATAATAGAAAACTTTTTTTCTAGTTTTTTTATCCCCTTTATCATTAATATCGTCAGAATTACTGATAGTGCTAGCCGAAATGTACTATGTAAAAACATGGTTAAATTACTTGAAAAAATTAGTTCTGTGCCAAATATTTTTTCCTTTATAAAGGATACAAACTGACCACTTATAGCTGAAATAATGACGATATAAGAATTTATACCTAAAACTTTAATAAGGCTTTTAGAGATAAAAAAATAACCTAAAATTATTATACTCAAATAAATCCAAGCAAATCCATACATTCCTATAGCAGAAATTATTTTGCCATTCAAAATTGCGATAACCATCAATCCGAAAATACTATGTAAAGTAATTTTTTTATTAAGCTTTACTACTTTTGACTTTAGATAATATTAATTGTCAAATTAAGTTAGACAATTCCTCTTTGCATATGTGACTCAAGAATACTTCTATTGGTGTTTTATAGTTTAATGATTTTCGAGGGATATTATTTCTTTTCGATGCAATAGATTGGATAAAAGATTCATCAACTTCGTTGAAGTCCATTTGCTTTGGTAAACCATCTTTACGTAATAAACCATTAGAGTTTTCATTTAAACCTCTTTGTGATGGTGTACCAGGATCTGCAAAATAGATATCAATATCATTGATATTACTGATTGATTTCCAATTTGAAAATTCCTTTCCACAATCAAAAGTCATTGATTTGAATAGATGCTTAGGTACAGATTGCATCCATTGGTTCAAACGATTTTCAATATCTATAGCTCGTCTGCCTTCTGGCTGAAGAGTGATGATTACTTTAGATAATCGCTCAACGAGGGTAATAACAGCACTTTTGTGCTTTTTACCTACAATAGTATCCCCTTCAAGGTGGCCAAATTCTTGATTGAATTTAGAATAATCATTTCCTCTGTCACGAAGTGATCGACGAAAAGATTGTTTTCCCCGAGTTTCTTTGTGTCCGTTGGCTTTACGTTTTCCTTTCATAGGTAGGTGAGTCACTTCAAATACGCCTTGTTTAAACATACGATAAAGTGTACGCATAGAACAAGAAATAGAAAACTCTGCACGGCCAACAATCACATCAGGTGTCCAACCTTGAACAACCCTCTTTTGAATATATTCTGTTTGTTCATCTGATAAGACAATAGGACGTCTGCCACAGCGAGTTTTATTCTTCTTGTATTGATTGAAATAATCTAGAGCATTGTGCCCTGTTTTGAAAAATTGGTAAACTTTATGAATCGTTTGTCTAGATCTATTCAATAGTACTGCGGTTTTGGCTACAAATTGATGATTATTATAATACGCCTCTATCATTGCAAGTTCATTTGATGTAAGATGGGTATAGGTCATTTGTCTTCACTCCTTATAATTCTTTTGCGGGAACTATCTTGAGTGTAGCACAAATGACTTTTTTATTTGTCTAGCTTAATTTTACAATCGGCGTAATTAAAGAACACTTGAACCACTGCCGTGATATTACTTAGAATAAAAACAAACCTCGCCAAATTAAAACCTCCTTATATTTCAGTTAATAAAAAAAGTATATACTCTAATAAAAGACAATTCAAGCTTTCTTTACAAGTGAAACTGAGAAAAAGTAGATTTCGGTGCCCGACTATTACGCTATAAACAAAAATTGTACACTCGCTATACTGAGTGTACAATTTCAATTACTTTTTTATTTATCAAAATAAATGTTTTATACATGAGAGTTGCGACAAGATTTTTTATACTCATCTAACATAATATTTCCCAGATTTAAACGCTTTTTTGAAAACATTTATAAGTTTATCTCCACTATAAATAAATACGCCCCCTTGATAAACACTTTTGCCTAGAAACGCTAAAATCATAGTAAAGACCAGATTAATTCCCATCGCTACTGCAAAAGTATTTAACGATGCATCCCCCAGCATATAACGTGCGTACATGACTATCGGTGATAGATACGGTATATAAGATGAAATGATAGTCGCTTGGTTACTTCCTAATCCAGTTGCAAGAATCATTACCATAAACATCGCAATAAATAAAGGAATAATCAAAATATACATCAACTGTTGAACTTCCTGAACAGAGGAAACAACAGAACCTAAAATAGCAGCCGTAACAGAATATAGCAAATAACCTAAAACGAAACATATGACAGCTAAGATGATTGCTTGACTATTTTTGCCTTCACTCAAAAAGTCAAATACTCCTGTACTATCTCCAAAAATTCCATAAGATGCATACGCAGCCCCAAAAATTGCTGCTGCTTGCGTTACCCCAACTAGCCCAATGCCAACAATTTTACCAATTAAATGCTGAACTGGTGTAATTGTTGTGAGTAAAATTTCCATAACTCTTGAACTCTTTTCCACCGCAATGTCTTGAGCAACCATTGTAGAAAAGAGCATAACTGCAATGTAGAGAATAAAGCCAACAATATAAACTAGTATTAATGTTTGAACCGAATTATCTTGATTTCCAGCTAAAGATTCTAAGGATAAACGTGTGCTTTCATTCAAAAACTGTTGTTGCGTCGCATCAATATTTAATTGATTTAATTTAATCGATTGATTTACAGTGGTTACAAGACTTTGTAATTGTTCAGACACATTATATTGGAGAGCTCCTTCGTAATAAATTTTTACTTTGTATAGACCAGCGCTATTCTTTTCAATTTTCAAAATGGTTTTACTCGCTCTATCTTTCAGCTCTTTCTCAGCATCTGATAACTTTTGACCGCCGTCAACAAAGTTCAGATTGGTACCTTTACCAACTTCTTTCAGCATAGTAACAGTCTCTTGATTATTTGAAACAACAAGGATGGTTTCTTTACTTGGTTCCTCTTTTTTTAGAATCCCTTCATAATTCATTCCCAAAAATGTCCCTACCATCAAAACCAACAGTATAATAACAAACACTTTTGACACGACTTTTTGTTTGTATGTTTCTAAAGCAATCGTCACTATATTTTTCACTTTACTCACCCACTCTTTCTAGAAAAATATCATTTAACGAAATTGGCTCAATTCTGAATTGCTGAATATTTTCTGATTGAAAAATAAATTTTTGAATTTTCTTCGCAGTACATTCATCTTTTACATAAAAAGAAATAACACCATTTTCTTCTTTATACGATTCTATTTCAAAATCTTGTTTTAATATTTCTCTGTCAAAATCAGCCTGAACAATCACTTTTCTTTTATCCGTTTCATCTTTGATTTCTTTTAAATTTCCTTCTAAAAGAACCTCACCCTTTTTCATCATACAAATGTTTTCACAGATTTCTTCTACGTTTGCCATTTGATGAGAGCTGAAAATTATCGTAGCACTATTTTCCTTCAAAAAAAGAATTGCTTCTTTTAGTTGATTCGCATTAATCGGGTCTAGCCCAGAGAATGGTTCATCCAAAATGACAAGCTTGGGTCCATGAATGATCGATGCAATAAATTGAATCTTTTGTTGATTCCCTTTTGACAATTCACTAATTTTTCGATCTACGTTCTTTTGTATCTTAAAAAAATCCAGCCAAAAGAGGATACTTTTTTCAATTTCTTTCTTTTTCATTTTACGGAGCTTCCCAAAGAAAGTTAATTGTTGTCTCACCGTTCTTTTCGGATATAGGCCACGCTCTTCTGGAAGATAACCGACCTCTTTAGCATCAAAGCGATCAACTTTACGTCCCTGCCATGTTATTTCCCCTTCATCAGGAGAGTAGATGCCTAAAATATGGCGGAAAATAGTAGTTTTACCTGCACCGTTTGCGCCTAAGAAGCCGTAAATTTCGCCTTCTGGAATAGTCAAATTGATTCCTTTAATAATTTCCTGCTCATTCATTTTCTTTTTCAACTTTTTAATTTCTAAGCTCATATTTTCCTCCTTTTTCATTTATCTAAGTACTTTAATTATATTAATCAAACACGGACCACTACATTTTTTTCTTGAACTCTTAAATTTTCATCTTTATCGTCTTACGTTTGTGCATGGATTTCTTAAGTATTTAAAAACAGACAATGAAAAACTATCACCTGACAAGCTACTTTTGTTGTTAGTCACTAAAAATATTCTTGCAAATCAGTGCCTAATATGATAAATTAAGTTAGTATGAGCTGAATATTATCGCTCCAAGATCAAGGCAAAGGAGGAAACTTAAAATGGCAAAAGTATGTTACTTCACTGGTCGTAAGACTTCAAGTGGTAATAACCGTTCACATGCGATGAACTCAACAAAACGCACTGTGAAACCTAACTTACAAAAAGTTCGCGTATTAATCGATGGTAAACCTAAAAAAGTTTGGGTGTCAACTCGTGCTTTGAAATCTGGTAAAATCGAACGTGTTTAATAAACTTAAATAAGCAAAGCTGGACGTTCGTTGTTCGGCTTTTTTTATTGCAAAAAAAAAGAAGTTGGACCTTCATCACTTTGATGAAGGTCCAACTTCTTTTTACTTGTCTTTACTTTGAATAACTGCAATCATCCCTGCATCGAAGGAAAAAGCAGCGGCTTCTTCGATAAATTCATTACTTGCATACGATGTTGGGTAAGGAACATCTTGATTGGTTAATAAATATTTACTGCGTCGTAGCGTCAAGTTTTCTACAGGCGTCAAACAGCAGTATGCCAGATATTCTTTATCTGGCTCTTTTGGTACGATATACGAACCAGGGGCGTAATACTGGATGCTATTTTGACGATCGCATAGACGGATTTGGCGAAGTACGCCTTGAAATCGTGGTTCAAAGGGTAACCAAAGATTGGCTAACAGGTGGTCAATTCTGCCCCCTGTCGCACCGATAATCGTCATCTCTGCTTGTGGAAATCGTTGTAAAGCTTCTTGAAGCGCTAATTGTGTATCTGTATCATCTTTTTCAGCAGGTGCTTGAATGAGTGTTTCGGCAGTTTCTTGGACAAAATGGTATTCTTCTCGTGATAATGAATCAAAATCGCCCACCGCTAATTGTAACGGTAAATCGGCCTCTAATAAATGGAGACAGCCGCGATCAATACCTACGAAATAATCATACGTAGCTGGTTCAATGGTTGGCCAATCACTTGGATTGCCCCCAGCTACCAGTAAGACACGACTCATTTGTCTAGCACTGCTCTCAGTGCATCGATTCGTTCTTGAGGATTTTCAGCATTATAAATGTAGGAGCCTGCAACAAACACTTCCGCACCGGCTTCTTTGCAGCGTGCGGCAGTTTCAGGAACAATCCCGCCATCGACTTCAATTTCATAGGTGTATCCTTTTGTTTCTTTCCATTCTTTTAATTGAGCAATTTTTTCTAGTGAGTTTTCAATAAATGATTGTCCGCCAAAGCCTGGATTGACAGTCATTACCAAGACTTGATCTGCCAAATCTAATACATTTTCGATCATCGAAAGTGGTGTCCCAGGATTGATGGTTACGCCAGCTTTCACACCCGCATTTTTAATCATTTGTAAGGCACGATGAATATGGGGTGTTGCTTCTTGATGGACGGTAATAATATCCGCACCGGCTTCCGCAAAGGCATTGATATAATTTTCAGGTTGTACAATCATCAAATGAACATCCAATGGTAGTTTTGTCACTGGACGAATCGCTGAAACGATATTCGGTCCTAAGGTAATGTTGGGCACAAATTGACCGTCCATGACATCAACATGAATATAATCTGCTCCTAATTCTTCTACTAAACGGATATCTCTTTCTAAATTGGCAAAATCGGCACTTAAAATGGATGGTGCTAGTTTCATTTGGCTCGCTCCCTTTATATTTGCTATGATTTTTTCTTATAAACAGGTCGTCGATTCTTGATTTCCATTAAAAACTGTAAATAATTTTCGTAACGACTCGTCGCAATGGTTCCCGCTTCCACTTGACGTTTCACTTCACAATCAGGTTCTTTGTGGTGCATACATTCACGAAACTTACAGTGAGAGGCCGCGGCAACAAATTCAGGAAATTGCTTTGGTAATTCCACTGCTTCCATCTCCAAGAAATCGATGGCACTAAATCCTGGTGTATCAGCAACCAAACCGTCGTATAACGGAATCAATTCCACGTGACGGGTCGTATGTTTGCCCCGTCCTAAAGATTGGGAAATTTCCGCAGTTGCTAGTTGTAATTCTGGTGAAATTTGATTCAACAATGTTGATTTTCCAGCGCCTGATTGTCCCATAAAAACAGTCAACCGTTCTGGGAAAAAGCGTTCTAATTCTTTGGTGGCTTCTACGTCTTCCGAAGCGATTACCGCATAACCTAACGCTTCATAAATCTGTTTAATTTCAGTGACTTCTTGACGTTGCGGCTCATCTAATAGATCAACTTTCGTTAAATAAATAACTGGTTCTATATCCTTATACTCTAAGCTGACTAAGAAACGATCCAACAAATTAAACGAAAAATTTGGCGAAACCATACTCATGACAACCACACCTAGATCCACATTTGCAACAGGCGGGCGCACTAATTCATTTCGTCTTGGTAAAATTTCCAACACATAACCATCTGTTAAATTATCGCTTTCAAAAAGTACTTCATCTCCCACGAGTGGCGTAATTTTTCGATTACGAAAATTCCCTCGCGCTCTTGTTTGATATGTTTCTCCATCTGCGTATACATAATAAAAACCGCTTAACGCTTTTCTGATTTGACCTTTCAGATAAACCACTCCTAACTACTTTCGAATATACAGGATAGTGGCAGAGAAATCAAGGGAGCCTCTCGATTCTATTAATTAAAAAGAGCCTAGGACATAAGTCGAAATGACTTACCTTCCTAGACTTAAATCTTAAGATAAACGGTGGGACAGGAGCAGCTTCTTCTTATTGCTGAGAAACACTATTTGAAAAGCAAATAGATGTTAAACAGTACCTACTTGGTTCTTGAAGCTAAACACTCCTGTCCCAACCTCTTGTCTTAATTACTCGTACTACTTTCACTAGTGGTGCTTTTTGAATCATTTGCTTTTGAATAATAAACTGTAACAGAGTCGCCTTTTTTGACTTTGCTGCCAGCGGATGGGCTAGTTCGTTCAACGACTTGGCCATCGCCAGAGCCAGATAATCCTTGTTCATTGATTTTAAGGCCAGCGTTATTGATGCTGTCTTCTGCAGCTTTTGGCGAATAACCTGAAATATCGGGAACAGTTACTGAGTCGCTGCCTTTGCTGACATGTAAAGTAATCGTGTCATTTTTCGGATCAACAGCGGTACCAGAAGCTGGTTCTTGACTAATCACAGTATCTTTTTCAACCTTGTCGCTTTCTTCGTCCACTCGTTTAATTTGAGATTCTGGGATACCTAAAGCAATTAAGCGACTTACCGCATTATCGTAAGAAATTCCGCTATAATCAGAAAGTGTCACTTTGTCGCTACCTTTACTTACATATAACGTCACTTGGCCATTTTTAGGTGTCACGGTGCCACCTGGTGCGGGGTCTTGCGTAATGACTAAACCTGGTTCTACCGTATCGCTTGCTTGGTCGACACGCGTAATTTGAGATTCAGAAATGCCTAACTGTGCCAGTGCATTTACTGCATTTGTGTAAGAATAACCGGCGTAACTAGGCAAAGTAACCGCTTCTGGTCCTTCACTGACCGTTAAAGTGACTTTGTCTTTTTTCGGATCAACTTTTTTACCTGCAGCTGGTTTTTGTTTAATAATGTTATCTGTAGACACAGAATCACTGTATTCTTTTTTCGTTGTAATTTGGTCTTCTGAAAACCCTAGTTTTTTCAAGGCTTCGACAGCAGATTCATACGATTCGTTTGTATAATCGGCCATCTCAATTTTTTCTGTTCCAGAGCTGATATATAAAGTAACAGATCGGCCTTTTTTCACAGATGATTTTGCTTCGGGGTCTGTTTTGACCACCTTGCCTTCTTCAATCTTATCATCGGGAATTTTTTTGGTTTCACTATCGACTTTCAGCCCGGCACTTTGTAGCGCTTGTGAAGCGTCCGCTTTCGTTTCATTTGTAACATCAGGAACTTCAACGTCTTTACCACCCGACATTGCAAAGGCTAAGCCACCTATTGCTAAAGCAATTAATGCCGCAATTGCTAAGCCAATCCACAATTTTTTACGGTTTTTCTTCGGTGGTTGTTCAGCTAAAATGTCATCTGCGATATCTTCTGGGACTTCGACAGGCGTTGTCTCTTCCGGTTCAGCGATGTCTTCGGGAATCGGAGTTAATACTTTCGTTTCTCCTAATAAAGCCGTTGGTTCCCACGCAGGTTCGTTTAAACGACTGGCTGACAAGGACGTGTATAAGTCTTCTGCCATCTCATTCGCTGTTTTGTAGCGATCGCTTGGGTCTTTTGCGGTTGCATGACGAACCACATTTTCCAATGATTGAGGAATCCCTGGATCAAACATTTTAACAGAGGGAATTTCTTCTTGAAAATGTTTTAAGGCAATCGTTACGGCTGATTCACCATCAAAAGGTACATTCCCCGTTAGCATTTCATAGAGAATAATTCCCACAGCGTAAATATCTGATTGGTTAGTCGCCATGCTTCCGCGCGCTTGTTCTGGCGATAAGTAATGCACCGAACCTAACATTGTGTTCGTTTGCGTAATTGACGTTTCTGACAAAGCAATCGCAATCCCAAAGTCAGTAATTTTGACTGTGCCGTGTTCGTCAATCAGAATGTTTTGCGGTTTTAAATCCCGGTGAATAATTCTATGTTCATGTGCCATTGCGACAGCAGATAAAATTTGTTGTGTAATGTCCACAACTGTGGAATAAGGGATTGGGAAATGCGTTTGGATGTAACGTTTTAAGTCCATTCCTTTCACATATTCCATGACTAAATATTGTAGTCCATCTTCTTCGCCTACATCGTACACACTGACGATATTCGGGTGAACCAGCTCAGTTGCGGCTAGTGCTTCACGCTGAAAACGTCGGATGGCGGCTTGATCGTTTTGGAAGTCAAAGCGCAAGACTTTTACTGCAACGTCTCGGTCTAAAATTAAATCGTGTGCTAAATAGACGTTGGCCATGCCGCCGCTTCCGATGCTGCCAATAATGTGATATCGACCATTCAGCTTCTTGCCGATTTCTATCATTGGTTTTCCTCCTTCTGTTCGTCAAAGTGTATCACTAACACGGTAATGTTATCTAAACCACCCGCTTCATTTGCTTGGGCAACGAGTTGGCTTAATTTGGATTCTAAGGGATCTGACGTCTCTAAAATTTCTAAAATTTTTGTCTCAGGAACCATATTGGTTAAACCGTCCGAACATAACAGTAAATAGTCATTAGGCAGCCATTCATGATTGGTTACATCGACTTCAACAGTGCCAGGCATTCCCAAAGAACGTGTTAGGACATTTTTTCGTGGATGATTTGCAGCCATCTCACGAGTAATCTCCCCTGATTTTACTAGTTCATTCACTAAAGAATGATCTTCTGTTAATTGTAACATGTGTTGGTCACGAACTAAATAAGCACGACTGTCCCCCACATTTGCTAAGACAAATGAATCCGGTAAAAGGATGGCACCAACCACGGTTGTCCCCATTCCTAAATACTCTGGTTTCGATTGTCCGCGTTCATAAATTTTTTCATTTTCCTTTTGAATTGCTTGAATTAACCACTGTGCAGATTTTTCAGCTGAGTCGACAGACGCATTGGACCAACTCTCACCTAAATTATTGACTGCCATTTGGCTAGCGACATCACCTGCTTGGTGGCCACCCATGCCATCTGCTAAAACAGCAAAGGTTATGTGTTGTTGGTTCTCAAAAACGTTGGCATAATCTTGGTTCGTATTTCTTTTGCGACCGACATCTGATTGAACGTTGATTTCCAAATTATTTCACCTCATTTGAACTAACTTTCCGCATACAGCAAATAAAGAAGCCATCTGTCATGTATTGATGGGGATACAGAACCAGTTCTTGCTCTTTTACTACTGCTTGGACATTTTCATTTGCAACAATTTCAATTTTTTCAAATTCAGGGTGTTTGGCTAAAAAGGCTGCCACCACTTCCTGATTTTCTTCTGGCGTAATAGTACAAGTGCTATAGACCATTATACCCCATTGTTTTAGTGTTGGGGCAACACTTTCTAAGATTTCTAACTGAATTTTAGGTAAATTTTGAAAATCATTGGCCGTTTTATGGTATTTAATGTCTGGTTTACGGCGCATTAGCCCTAAGCCTGAACATGGCGCATCAACTAAAATCCGATCAAAGGTTTCTGCGGGAAATTCTTCGGCCACTTGTCGCGCATCAAGCTTTTCTGCTTGGACGACATCCGCCACATGGAGGCGTTGCGCATTTTCATTAATTAGCTTAATTTTGTGCGCATGAATATCTAAAGAGGTCACACGACCACCTGCTTCAGCCTCTAAAAAAGTTGCGATATGAGTCGTTTTACCACCAGGAGCCGCGCAGGCATCCAAGACACAATGATGCGGTTCAATTTGCATCGCTGGAGCCACGAGCATAGAGCTTTCATCTTGAATAGTTAAACAACCGTTAATAAACAGTTCACTACCAGCTAAGTAGCCTTTTTCAGCGACAACACCATAAGGGGAAAGTTGACTTTCCTTCGCGGCAATCCCTGTTTCTTGTAATTCTTCCAGCGCTTCTTCTCGTGAAATAAACCGTGTGTTTACTCGGCCACTCGCATGGCTTTTTTCAAATAATGACAAACCTAACTGCCGTGTTTCTTCTTCGCCTAATTGGGCAAGCAATTTTTCTGTTAACCAACGTGGCATGCTAATTTCCGTGGCTAAACGATCAACTGGATCGCTAATTGCTGCCAAACTAGGTGCTCCATTTCGTTGGAACGCCCGCAGCACGCCATTCACGAATTTACCAATCCCAGGATTGCCACGACGTTTGCCAATTTCAACCGCTTCATTAATGACTGCATGATCGGGCACTTTATCTAAATAAAGTAATTGATATAACGATAAAATCAATAAATTTTTCACCCAATTATCGACTTTTTGCGGTTTCTTAACAAATGGTGTTAAGTAGTATTCCAACAATAATTTGCGACTAATTGTGCCGTAGACAAGTTCTGTAAACAAGCGGCCATCTTTCTCGCTTAGTTCTGATTTTGTCATCATTTCATTAAGTAAAAGATTGGAGTACGCCCCACCTTTATCCACACGTTCGATGGTTTCTAAAGCAACGTATCGAACAGAACGTTTTAATTTCTTGGGGATTTTTTCAGCCATTTTTGTTAGTCCACCTTATCTTTTTCTGCGACATTTTGACCAACGCCATTTAAAAATTCTTGAATCGTTAATTGACCTTTACCTGCTGGTTGCAGGCGATCAATTTGAAGGACTGTCCCTTCGCCACAAGCAATCCATAGCGCTTTTTTACTACGTTGGATAATCGTTCCTGGGGCGCTAGTTGTTGTTTCAGTCAGTGGTGTCACTGCCCAAATTTTCCAGTTGGTCCCTTGATAGGTTGTGAACGCTGTTGGCCAAGGACGCATACCACGCACTTGGTTATCGATTGCCTCAGCAGTTTTTTGCCAGTCAATTCGTTCTTGTTCCCGGGTAATATTTGGTGAAAAAGTAGCCTCTTCTTCCACTTGTGGAATAGGCGTGATTTCGCCAGCAATTAGCTTAGGTAACGTCTCTAATAAAAGTTCTTTTCCTAGAATGCTTAATTTTTCAAACATGGTGCCTACATCGTCTTGTTTCGTAATCGGAATTGCACGTTGCGATAAAATCGCGCCAGCATCCATTTTTTTCACCATTTCCATAATCGTGACGCCTGTTTCTTTTTCTCCTTCAATAATCGAGTAATGTACAGGTGCGCCGCCACGATATTTTGGTAAAAGTGAGGCATGGACATTAATCGCACCTAGTTTGGGCGCTTTTAAAATTTTCTCTGGTAAAAATTGTCCAAAGGCTGCTGTCACAATTAAATCTGGTGCTAAGTCAATCACTTTTTCCATTTCAGGAGAACCTGAAATTTTCTCTGGTTGTAAGACTAATAAGTTATGTTTTAAAGCTGCTTCTTTGACAGGCGTTGGGGTAATCACTTTTTTTCGGCCAACTGGTCGATCTGGTTGCGTGACAACCGCTTGAACGTCATAGCCTGCCTCGATTAAACTTTCTAAAATCGGAACAGAAAAGGCTGGTGTACCCATAAATACAATTTTAGTCATCAAAATGTTCCTCCATATACGCTTCTAAATCTTCTGGTGCAATTTTCTCAATCATTTTGTCGATAAATAACTCGCCATTCAAATGATCAATTTCGTGTTGAAAAGCTCGAGCTAAATAGCCGTAAGCCGTAACTTCCATTTCTTCACCTTCACGGTCAAAATAACGGACAGTCACTTCATCTGCTCGTTCAACGGTTCCATATGTTTCTGGAATACTTAAACAGCCTTCCACATCAATACTGGTTCCCTTTTTTTCAATAATCACTGGATTAATTAGTTCAAAATGACCAGATTCTTCATCGATTTCAATCACTGCCATTTGCAAATTTTTACCAATTTGCGGGGCTGCTAAGCCAATCCCATCATGGGCCAGCATTGTTTCATACATATCCTCTAGTAACTGCACAATTTCATCGGTAATAATCGTCACAGGTTGAGCCTTCATTTTTAAGTGTTCGTTCGGGTGAATCACAACTGGATAGCGCATAAGTGCTCCTTTCAAAGCTGTATTTTTTAAATAAAATTCATGGGTTCTGCATCAATGGAAAGCTTTAAACCACGAGCCGTTGCTCGTTGTGTATCGGTTAAAATTTCTTTCAATAATGGTTGAAGCATTGGTTCTTGTTTATACTTGATAATCACTTGATAAAAGTATCGATTATTGACACGCATAATTGCGTTAGGCGTTGGTCCCAACAAAATAGCTTGCGGCGATAAGCCTTGTTTTAATTTCGTCGCAATTTGAAACATTTGTTTCGCTGCTTCATTTTCTTCAGGATGGCTAGCCGTAATTTGGACCGTAAAATAGTACGGCGGATAATCCCCACGATGACGGATATACATTTCTTTTGTATAAAAATCTTCATAATCTTGGGCTTTTGCCAATTGTATCGCATAATGCTCGGGGTTAAAAGATTGAATGATGACTTCTCCCGGTTTTTCAGCACGACCAGCTCGGCCACTGACCTGTGTCAATAACTGGAAGGTCCGTTCACTGGAACGAAAATCGGGTAAATTCAAGGCGGTATCAGCATTTAAGACACCGACTAACGTCACATTTGGAAAGTCCAGTCCTTTGGCAATCATTTGTGTGCCTAATAAGATATCCGCTTGTCCTTCACCAAATGTTCGCAAAATTTTTTCATGCGCACCTTTGCGACGGGTCGTATCAACATCCATTCGGAGAATACGACTGTCTGGTAATAACGTTTGTAATTCTTCTTCTACTTTTTGTGTGCCTGTTCCGTAGTAGCGAATTTTATCTTGGCCACAGTTAGGACAGCGATAAGGAATCCGTTCTTCATGCCCACAATAATGACATTTCATTGTTTTACTATCCATATGCAAAGTCAAGGAAATATCACAATTCGGACACGGCAACACATAGCCACAATCGCGACACATCACAAATGACGAATAGCCACGGCGATTAAGTAGGAGAACACTTTGTTCGTTTTTCTCTAAGCGTTCTTGGAGTTTTTCTTGTAACGACATGGAAAAAGAAGAGACATTGCCATTTTCTACTTCTTGCCGCATATCCACTACATCAATCGTAGGCAAGGTTGCCGCTTGATTGGCACGCTGTGTTAATCGTAACCGCTGATAAACATTTTTTTGTGCGCGAGCGCGTGATTCCAAGGACGGCGTGGCACTACCTAAAACAACAGGGCAATGATGGTACTCCGAACGCCAAATCGCTAAATCTCTCGCGTGGTAGCGGGGGGTTTCTTCTTGTTTATAACTTGCCTCGTGTTCTTCATCAATAATGATCACACCGATGTTTTCGATTGGCGCAAAAATGGCTGAACGCGCGCCAACCACCACTTCCGCTTCTCCTCGTTCGATCTTCCGCCACTCATCGTATTTTTCACCTTGCGATAAGCCACTGTGCATTACAGCAACATGTTCGCCAAAGCGACTTTTAAAGCGTTGCACCATTTGCGGAGTTAAAGAAATTTCAGGGACAAGCATAATGGCTGTTTTGCCTTGGTTAAGAACTTCTGCAATGACCTGTAGATAAACTTCTGTTTTCCCGCTTCCTGTAATACCTTCCAATAAGTAGGTTTGGCTTTGCTGTTCTTGGACCGATTGTAAGATTGTTTCCACAGCCACCTGTTGTTCTGCATTCAAAGATAACGCAGTCGTTTTTTCAAACGTCTGATTAGCAAACGGATCACGATACGCCTCTTTTTCAATGAACGTTAACCAGCCGTTTTTGGCCGCTTCATTTAAAAGCGCGGTACTGAAACCTAATTCTTTCATTTCCTTCACAGCGGTGACTTTTTCAGTGCCCAAGCGTTGTAAATAGTAAAGAAGTTGCTCTTTCTTCTTAGCTCCCTTGCGTAAACCCAAACGAATTTCCTCTAATTGTTCAAATTCCTTAGCGGCTTGAATGAAGCGGACCATTTTGACTTTATTTCTCGTCGTAACTTCGTAGCGAATATCGACTTTTTGCTGTTTACGCAACGCCATTAGTTGAGGCAAAAGCCCACGTTCTTGCGCTTGGTCCCACGAAATTTCCTCTAAACCATAAAATAACTGATCTTGTAATTCTTCAGAAAGCTCATCCGTTAAATAAATATATTTTTGGTAATCGGCACGCATTACGCTAGGCAACATGGTTTGCAAACAAGTGATTTTAAAGGCAAACGTTTTTTCCTTCATATAATCAGCTAAAGCCAACATTTCTGTATTTAAAACAGGTTTTAAATCCAACACCGCCACTAGTTCTTTCAACTGAACATTTGTTTCGTCAAGAACCATTGCAGCCATTGGTTCAATGGCTAGAACAAACCCTTGAACATGCCGATTACCGTTACCAAAAGGCACTTCTACACGCATGCCGACAGCCAATTGCTCATTTAAATTTTCAGGAACTAAATAAGTGAATGGTTGATCGGTTTGCATCGTTGGTACATCCACAATAACTTTGGCTACTTTTTGCATGGTGCATCCTCCTTTTTATGTAAATTCTCTTTGCCTATTGTACTAAAGATTGACTGATTTGTCTTGTGTGTCTCGTTGGCACCTTTCAGAATAAACGAAGAGAAAGCCTCTGAAATAGACAGACGGCTTTCTCCATTCGTTGACAATCATTCAATTAATTTTTTTCGTCACGTAAACGGTTTTCTAATTCTTTTTGTTCTTGTTCACGTTGGCGTTTGCGTTCTTCACGTTCAATGCGTAGACGTTCGCGTTTTTCTTCAGGATTTGGATCACTGATCACTGTTCCTGCTTCGATTTCTTCTAACGCACGACCCACACTTTTTACAGAATCAAAGGATTCAACGGTTGGTTGAACGCCTTCATCTAATTCATGCGCACGTTTGCTTGCTAAAATAACCAAAGAATATTTTGAAGGGACTTCTTTTAATAATGAGTCAATTGACGGTTTTAACATCATAAGGCTACATCTCCTCTAACATTTTAATATATTTTCCAATTACACGGTCAACACGGAAGTGCTCACTCGCGATAATGTCTTTAATTCGTTGCACGGCTAAAGGAACTTCATCATTCACTACCGCATAATCATACAGCGCCATCATTTCGATTTCTTCTCTGGCCACAGCCATTCGTTCTTCAATCACAGACATTTCGTCTGTTCCGCGGCCAATAATTCTTGATTTTAATTCCGCTAAATCGGGGGGTGTCAAAAAGATAAATACGCCATCAGGCACTTTGTCTTTGACTTGTTTAGCCCCTTGGACTTCGATTTCTAAAAAGACGTCTTTGCCTTCATCTAGCGTCTGGTTAACATACGTTAATGGTGTCCCATAATAGTTACCAACATATTCCGCATATTCCAACATTTCTCCAGCTTCAATCATCGCTTCAAATTCTTCTCTTGAACGGAAATAGTAATCTACTCCATCCACTTCGCCTTCTCGCTGTTTCCGAGTGGTCATTGAGATTGAATATTGAAAATCATTTTCTTCACTGTCGAAAATAGCCTTTCTTACAGTCCCTTTCCCCACTCCTGAAGGACCTGACAATACGATTAATAACCCGCGCTCTGACATAACGACTTCCTTTCAAAACATAATTTCACAGTATTAGTTCTATTTTGCACTTTTTTTCTGCAATTTTCAAGACTTTCTTGGAGATTCACTGAAAAAATAACATTTCTTCTTTAATTTGGCTTTCATAACTTGTTCTTTTTTTAAACAAATTACCTAGAATTCCTATACAGGCAGCCATTTTTTAAGTAAAATGAAGTGATGACTCCTTTAGGATGAAAAAAACGTGAATAAGAAAGGACTGAGAAACATCGCACGAATTAAACCATTTACATTGTTTCTGCTAGGCTTAGTTGTCAGTTGTGGGGCCTTTTTTGCCCAACCTACTGTGACTCACGCAGAAGAAGATATTACCGCGATTGCTAAAAAAATGGGGACGACCCTGAAAGCGGATGGCATTCCCAAAGCAGCCATCGTTGTTGATGCTGATTCTGGAGAAATTCTCTGGTCGCAGCAACCAGATTTAGCGTGGAATCCTGCCAGTATTGCCAAAGTGATGACCATGTACTTGGCCTTTGAAGCAATGGAGCAAGGAAAATTTACAATGGATACGACTGTGACTGCTACGCAAAAAGATGTCGATATTTCTAAAATATATGCCATTAGTAATAACAAAATTACGTTAGGTGTTGCTTATCCAGTCCGTGAACTGTTAAAAATGATTGCTGTCCCCTCTTCTAATGTGGCGACTCTCATGTTGGCAAACTTAATTTCAGGGAACCAGCCTACTGACTTTGTTCATTTAATGAATCAAAAAGCGGCTGAATTAGGGATGACAAATACTACCTATTACAACTGCAGTGGGGCGCAAGCAAGTGCCTTTAACGGCCTGTATCAAATGCAAGGAATTGACCCAAATGGCGATAACGTCTCTACAGCTAGAGATTTAGCTTCACTAACCTATCATTTTCTGAAAAATTATCCAGAAATTTTAGAAATCACCAATAAACCAGTGGTGAAAACAATGGTCGGCACGCCTTACGAGGAAACGTTTGAAGCGTACAATTATTCTTTACCAGGCGCTAAGTATGGTTATCAAGGCGTGGATGGTTTAAAAACAGGCTCTAGTCCAACAGGCGGCTTTAACTATATTGCGACTGTCAAACAAGGAGATTTCCGTTTAATTGAAGTCATTTTAGGCGTTGGTAATTGGCAAAACCAAGATGGTGAATACGAACGGCATGTTGCTGGGAATGCTTTGCTGGACTATGCCTATACGACATACGAACGCAAAAAACTTTTAGACAAAGGACCACAAACCATTGATCACAAAAAAGTCACTTTGGCTAACGATTTATACGGTGTCGTTCCCAAAGGCAGTCAGCCTACTTTTAAATTAGTAGCAGGGCAGGTGCAAGTCGACACGCCTTTGACATTGTTAAATAGTACTGTTCAAGCGCCTAAAGTGGCTTACCAAGAAGTTAAGCCAAAACAAACAACAGCTGAAGCTGCGGAAGAATCAAACGAACATTCTGGGGATACCACCGTTGCAGAACCGAATCATTTTATTCCCAAATCGATTGCCACAAGTGTTTTAGTCCTTTTCGGGCTGATCTTCTCAGTAATTACCCGTCAGCTTCAAAAACGTTTAGAACGTCAGAAAAAACACGGCAAAGAAAGCAGTAAAACTGCAGCCATGCGGACAATCTTTTTAAGTGCCGCAGTTCTTTCTTTCCTATGCGCCGTTGGCTTGTTTCTTTTATTCTAATTAAAAAAAAAATACCACCAAGCGTGAAATGCTTGGTGGCATTTTTTATAAGCCCATATTAGAAAGCGTATTGACCACGTTCATCAATTCATCGCGACGACGAACTTGTTTGTCGACAGGGCCGTCAACTTCTTTCACGTCAATGCGAACAACAAAGTGACGATTCAAAGTAACAAACGTGTCTTCGTTAATTTGGATATTTAATTCTGTTTCAGAATAGCTTGCACAAGCATCTTGCCAGACGTCAAATGGTTCTCTGTCTGAAGCGACTTCTGTTTTTACCACAGAACGACCACTTAATTCTTGAAAGGTTACATCATAAAATTTAGTCATTGCTTTCACCTCTGTCATTTATTCGTTACTTCTATATTATAGCGTTTTCTGGAAAAACACGAAACCATTTTCTCTATTCGACATTTTGAATTTGTTCACGAATCTTTTCTAAGGTTGTTTTCATTTGAACGACACTATTTTTTATTTCAATTGGACTTGATTTCGAACCAATCGTATTGACTTCACGGTTCATTTCTTGAATTAAGAAATCTAGTTCTCGGCCCACTGGTTCTGTTTCGTCAAGCAACTGATGCAACTTATCAATATGGATATCCAAACGATCCAATTCTTCATGAATATCGCCTTTTTCCAATAAAATGGCCATTTCTGTTAATAAGCGTGTTTCATCCACTTGGCTACCTAACCATTCGTTTAATTTCGCTTCAAAACGTTGACGGTATTCTTGTTCAAAAACGCCCACAAAAGCTTGCAGTTCTTGAATTGATTGGGTCAACACTGCTACATAGTCAAGCAGGACTTGTTTAATTTGCGTTCCTTCTTGCACACGGCTTTGGTCAAGACTAGCGATGGCTGCTTCAAATGCTTGAACAAGAAATGGTTCAAATGTCTGATCAACGATTTCTGCTTCCACTATTTCGACAAAATCATTTTGCTTTAATAAATGGTTGACCGTGTCCCCTGCATCAAACGTTGCTTCCGGATAGTTTTCCTTTAAATGTTGATCTACCGAAGTTAATAATTGATCAATTAAGTCCCACTGCACGCGCACTTCTTTTTGATTGTTGCCGATTTTTTGGAGATTTACATAGACTTCCACACGTCCACGTTTTAACGTGCGTTTGATTACTTGCCGAATCACCAGTTCATAGGCATTCAGTTCCTTTGGCATACGCAATTGAATATCTAAAAACCGCTGGTTGACACTTTTGACTTCGATATCCAATTGATAATTTTCATTTTGAATGGTCTTTTTTCCAAATCCAGTCATACTTTTCATTGACAGGGTGCTCCTTTTACATGGATTTAATTGTTTTGCTTAATTCAGCAAATTCTTCGTTGGTTAAGGTGATGCCTTTACCCATTTTTTCGTGATCAGGGGCCCACTCACGCAAATCAAATTTTGGTGGACGACCATTCCAACTAATTAAATTCAATTCTTTACGCCAGCCACGAGCATTCTCAGATAACACAGCGACTTCTTCTAAAATTTCATATGAAAATTCTTCTTTCATAACATTCACTCCTTGTTAGTATTCCTTAGGTTATTGTACCATCTTTTCCTCGACACTTAAAATACACATCTCTTTTCTATCACCCTGTCTATATAAACATACGCAACTTTTTCAAAAAATCAGTAAAAAAAGCGGCGACTGCTCGTTTCAATCGTGTCAGTCACCGCTTCTCTGTCTATTCTTTTTCTGTATAAAGATCCACCACTTCAAAACTTTGGCAAACTAACAACATGTCGGGATAAAATTGTAGCTGATAGGGGGCCAGTTCTTCTTTAAAGAACCGTGCATGCTCTTCATACCAATAATCCAGCGTCAAATCTCCTTCACCTTCCGCTTGTGCAAAAGATTCTGAGACCTTATTCATGGGCATAATTTCAACTTTGGTTGTTCGAATAATAGCCAGCGGTTGAGACTGACCATCTAAAATTATGTCGTATTGACCAGCTTTAGGGAGTTGTTCTTCTTCCATCTTATAAATATCTAAAGAAGAACATGTCGCTGTCTTACGACCAGAAACAACCAATTGACCCAAACGGTTACCCATCTCAGAAGAGCCATCACCAAACATCCACACATCGGGCATCAACATATCTAATTCATGTTTATCTAAAAAGTTTTGCCAGAACACTTCTACATTTTTTAACATCCTTTGCTCTCCTTTTTATTTTTACTTCACGCAACCTTCTTTCACTAATTATACATAACTGATTGCTTTTCTCCTATACTATTTTTACAAAATGAAAACTAAAATAATGTCAGTAGTATTTGGACAGAAAAAAAAGAGAGCGTGGGACAAAAATCACTTTGGATTTTTGCTCCACGCTCAAAAACTTATAAACGGCGGGAACAGAAGCAACTCCTTCGGAAATAAGCCGAAATTCTCCAAAAATTACAGAACAATTTTCGGAAATTCCTTCTTATTTCTCGGAGTTAAACGCTTCTGTCCCGACCCCATCTTTTTATTTTGCTTGTCGTTCTTTGATTTTCGTGAGTAAAGATTGAACATGCTGGCGTGCCGAAGCTTCATCTTCTTGAAGCATCTTTTCTGATAAAATAAAGGAACCGCCCACTGCTAATACTTCTTTTGCTTCCACATACTCTATAAAGTTTGTTTCATCAATCCCACCAGTTGGTAAAAATTGAACATCATAAAACGGGCCACTTAAACTTTTGATGGCTTTTAACCCGCCGTAAATATCGGCTGGGAAAAATTTAACCACTCGTAAGCCATACGCCAGCGCTCGCTGAATCTCCCCAGGCGTAGCTGTTCCTGGAAAAATAGGCACCTCATTTGCCAGACAAAAATCAATGACTTCTGGAACAATCGCTGGGGAAACAATGAACTGTGCACCGTTCGCTACTGCCTCTTGGGCTTCTTTCAAGGTTCTAACAGTTCCTGCGCCCACAATTAAATTCCCTGAAGCAGCAAGTTGTTTGATGGCAGGCAAGGCCAGCTGACTCCGAAAAGTAACTTCAATAAACGGTAATTCGTTTTCTACTAAGACTGATTCTACTTGTGGCAAATAGCGTAAATCTGTTGCAGTGTATAGTGGTAAAAGTTTACATGTCGCTAATTGTTGATACAGTTGATTTTTTTCAACTTTTGTTTCCATTCTGTCACTTCCTATTTTGTTTGGCTTTGGTTGCTTCGTACAGTCCTTGAATATAGGTCAACCCCATTGCTCGATCATATAAACCATAACCAGGCATCGCTTTTTCATCCCAAATTGCCCGCCCATGGTCAGGACGAATAACGCCTTCATACCCTACGTCTACCAGTGCTTGCATTAATTCCGCCATATCTAACGAACCAGCGACACTCGGATGCGCCGTTTCTTCAAAACGATGCTCACCTAAATACTTCACATTGCGGAAATGAACAAAATTAATTCTGTGACCTATTTCACGAATCATAGTAGGCAAATCATTCGTCGGGTCCGCACCGAGGGAACCTGTACAAAATGTAATCCCATTTGCTGGTGAGTCCACCAAGGAAAGGATCCGTTTTAAATCCGCTAAATTTTTAGTGATTCTTGGCAAACCAAAAATTTCCCAAGGTGGATCATCGGGGTGAATCCCCATTTTGATATTTTCTTCTTCACAGACAGGAATCACACGTTCTAAAAAGTAGCGCAAATTTTCGACCAAATCTTCTTCTGTTACGCCGGCATACATGGCTTTCAATTCTTGAAATTGTTGCAAACGCTCCTCTTCCCAACCTGGTAACCGGAATCCTTTTGACTGACTGTGAATTAATTGATACATGTCTTCTGGCTGCATGTTCTCTACCACAGCTTGATCAAATAACAACGATAAGCTGCCATCTTCATTCTCATACGCCAAGTCTGTTTTAGCCCAACCAAAAATAGGTTTGAAACTGTAGCACACTAAGGAAATTCCGCATTTCCCCAAGTTACGCAACGTCTGGCGATAATTATCAATATAGTGGTCTCGTTGATCCGTCCCCGCTTTAATGGCATCATGAATAGCGACACTTTCAATTCCTAAAAGTGCTAATCCTTCTTGCTCCACCGATTGTTTAAGTGCCTGAATTTCGGCTACTGTCCAAACATCACCTGGTAGTTTATTTAACAAGGTACCGACAACACCAGTAATTCCTGGAATCTGTCGAATATGTTTTAACGGAATGGCATCGCCTGCCGCTCCGTACCATCTAAATCCCCATTTCATTGCTTTCACCCTTTACTACATTCTTAAAAATCATCGTCCTCATCCTCTTCATCCTCAAATGAAGTCATAGAAATATCCCATGCTTGCACACTTTCTTTGCCTTGCGCAACAATCGCTTGCGCCGCTTCAGCAATCGGTGTGCCCAATAATTGATGGTTTATCGCTTCTAAGACCATTGGTAGGTTGGTACCACTCACCACAAAGATTTTCTTTTGTAGTGCTGGTTCGAGTTCGTTAATCACCAAAACTGCCTGATTGTAAGGACTCGCACTTAATAAGTCAACCATGACCAACACGCCATCCCCTTGTTGGACGTTCTCAATCGCTGTTTTAATTTGTCCGCCTAGTGCTTGGACATCGTCGCCACTATTTAGATTAACGGTTTCGATATTTTCGGTTGCGCCCATAATCACGGTAGCTGCGTCTTTCGCACCGTCACTTAGTGCACCGTGTGTAGCAATCACAATCCCTAACATAAAAGTTCCTCCTTCAATTCAGTGGCTTGAGTCATTACTTCAAACAGTCATGCAATGACTCAAGCGACTGTCCTTTTCTATAAATTAAATTTGCCTAAAACCTCTTTTAAACTAGTTTTTGGTGCAGAAGGCGTTGCTTGGAAATAAATATCTTCTACGCCATACACCTCATGTAGTTCTTTTAATTTTTCGGCATCTTCTTTGTTTAAATAAACTGATTTGGTTACTAATAAATCTTTTTCTGGATTCTTCTGTGCAATACCGCCGATGTTTAACTCCTTCATAGGGACTCCGTGTTTTACTAAGTCATAAATTACAGAGACGGTTTTAGCGATTAAAATACAGTTGTACTCTTTGAATTGGTATTCATCCCAATAAAATTTGGCTTTTTCCGGCGTAATGACAATGGTTTTTTGTCCTGTCCGACTGCCTGCACTTTTGTATAAATCACGCATAAATTTATCCTTTGCCACCACTTCATCGACAACGAAAATGGAATTAACGCCACTTTTTTGGGACAAGGTCACCATCACTTGTCCATGAATTAATCGTTCATCTACTCTTGCTAAATTTACTACGCCCATCTGATTCACGTCCTTTTCTTTTTATAAAATACCGACTGTTGCTAAGACAATTAGGATACCTGTTAACCACAATAATGCTTGCGTAACTTTCAAGCCTTTTTTCGTATAGAACCAATACACGCCCATTACGACAGCTAGCGGCAAGAGTCCTGGGACAATCTGATCAAGGATATCTTGGACCACAAACTCACGGCCAGAAAGTTTAAATTGAAGGGTTGAAGAAACTTTGACATAATTACCAGCTAAAATCCCCATCATGAACAACCCTAAAACAGATAACATTTCAATGGCTTTTTGAATCCCCGCACTTTGCATTAAGCCTGTGGCATTCCGCCCCATTTTGAAGGATTGTCTCGCAAAGAACACACCTAACAGTACTTGATAAAGGGCAAACGCCACAAATGGGAAAATCGCACCTAATGCGCTACCTTGTTGCGCCCACGGCACCGCAATCGCAATAAAAATATATTGAACCGTGCCTGAGTCAATCGCATCACCAATCCCAGCTAACGCGCCCATCAAGCCAGCTTTGGTGTTATACATTAAATCATCTTGCATCATGATTTCGCGGCCTTCATGTTCTTCTTTGGCCCGCTCTTGTTCCATGGAAGCCATCAACCCAGTAATGACACCGCCGCCCCAGCTTAATTGCGTATTGAAAAACAGCAGTTGACGCATATAAGCGGCTTTTAATTGTTCATCGTCTTTATATAATTTCTTTAAAAGTGGCATCATTGCGTACAATAACGAAGGCGCCAAGTAACGTTCAAAGGAATGGGGAATTTCATTGGCAAAATGCCAACGGAGATAGGCTTTTGTAACATCTTTATTGGTAATTTCTTCTGGTGCTAAATTCGTTGTTTTCGGCACGACTTTTTCTGTTGTTTCCGTCATTTCAGTTCCTCCTTTTTCTTTTAAAACCCATCATCGTAATCGTCATCATCATCAAAATCAGTGGTGGCACTGGCGGAACCAGCACTTTCTGCTACAGGTTTGCCTTTTTGGACTTGCACAAAAATTAACGCAATAATTACGCCAAAGATGGCATACGTTACCATGGTAATTTCCAATGACTTAAAGACGATACTCATGAAGTATGCAAGGAAAAAGAAAACCAAGAAATCTTTTCGACCAATGACATAGACCGTTGTCGCAATCCCAATTGCGGCTAAACCACCACCGACTACTTCTAACACGTGAATCACAACGGTTCCTTCTAATGCTTTAATAATATCGGCAATGACTGGTGCCCCTAAATAAAGAGCAAAAAAGACTAATGGAACGAATAAAATAAATGAGGCAATCGTTGGATACCAGATAATTGAGCGGGCAATTTTTTTAGAATTTAGTTCAGCCACCGCACGATCGGTATACTTCCCTAAAAACGTGTTAATAAAGAAACGGAATTGATATAAATAACTTCCTAAAAGACCGACAGGAACCGCTACGGCGATAGCCGCTTCCGGCTTCAAATTCCCTAGCAACGCAACTGGCACAGCAATCGCTGCCGCAATTGATGGTTCTGCTGGCATAGAGCCACCTGGTGAAAAAACACCCATGTAAATCATTTGTAATGCTGCGGTGACAATCATCGCTTTCGGGACATCGCCCATCACTAAACCTGCTACTAACCCTGTCATTAAGGGCGAGAAACGCAACGTTAACGTTGCTCCTCCTCCAAGCCATCTGGACATAATTGCTGCCACCCAAAGCGCCATTATCAAACTTTGTAAAACACTTAACGTTTCCATAGTTCCTCCTTCTTATCCTTGGTTTTGGATATACTTTTCTAGCTCTTCAATCCCTTGACGTAAACGTTCTTCCGAAATCTCAATAGGAATTAAATGAACCTTTTCTTTTGAATCAATAAATTGAACCATTGTATCGAGTACTGCTTCTTCTTCTGGGTAAAGGCCCATTTGTCGTAACGACATGGGCAAGTTTAGCTCTTGATAAAAAGGGATTAATGCGTCTATGATGGCCCACCTTTTTTCCAATGCTAATTGATAGAAGATGCCGTAAGCTACTTTTTCGCCATGTAAATAGTCATGACTTTTTGGTAAAAATTTACTCATAGCATCATGCATGGCGTGTGCTGCTGCATTGCGGGCGTATTTGTCGCCGAAGCCGCCGACTAATCCAGAAACAGCGAAAACAATTTCTGAAAGATGGACAAATTCAGGCGTGAGTTTGCCCTCGTCCATCGCTGCTAAGGCTGATTTTGAGTCCCGCATAATCGCTTCTTGCGAAAGCTTGGCGGTCGCTCCCGCTAATTGTAAAAAGGGTTCCCCTTGCAAATGGGCTTGGCGTAAAATGGTCTCTGATTCATACCATTTCGCTAACGTATCAGCTAAACCAGCGACAAAATAATCACGGGGCGCATCAAGAAGCAACTTAGGATCAGTGATTAAAAACGCAGCTTGGCGAAAGAAATGTTCCGTTTTGCCTTCGGCCGCGCCATTTTCTTGATACATCACAGCTAATGGTGTCCACGGCGCACAGTTACTAGCCAAAGTAGGGACCAAGCCAAAATTCAGATTGTTTAAATGGGCGCTGTAGCCCACTAAATCGGCTAGCTTACCGCCGCCGACTCCCAGAAGAAAGTCAATCTGGTGTTCCTTTATTTGCTGTGAAATTTGTTCGGCGCCAAAATAACTACATTCTCCTGTGTAAGTGTGATAGAAGAATTGATACTCTGAATCTGCCAAGAATGGTAAAAATGGCTGAGCTTTTTCAAAGGATACGGTGCCATGCACCACCAAAATTCGTTGGGCGTGATATTCCTTGAAAAGTGACGGCACCGAAGCTAAGGCGCCTTCGTGGTAACGATAAAATTGCGGTCCAACTTTCACTTTTAAATCAGTTAACATGCTCCTCCTCCTTCTTAACTAACGTAACGACTGACTTCTTGCACTGCCCGTTGAGGTAAAATACCTTGCACCACGTCTTCCACATCTTGCACGCATTTTTCTCCCATCGCTTGCAGGCATTCCATGGTATAAGCGGAGGTGTGCGGCGTCATTACTACATTTTCAAACGCAAGATAAGGATGATTTTTCCGACCTGGTTCCTCTTCTAAAACATCTGTCCCAAGCCCAGCAATTTTGCCCGATTCTAAGCCGGCAATCATGGCTTCTTCATCAATCAAGGCGCCTCGTGCGCTATTGGAAAGATAGACGCCGTCTTTCATCTTGGCAATTTCCGCCGAGCCAATCATGTGATAACTTTCTTCAGTTAAATTGGCACATAAACAAATGATGTCAGCTGAAGCTAGCAACGTATCTAAGTCTACTTTTTTGGCTCCATAACTTTGCAGATAAGTGGCGGATTTATAGGGATCATACGCTAACACGTCACAGCGAAATCCGTTTCGTAACGTCTCCACGACACAACTTCCTGTGTTCCCAACACCAATGACACCCACAGTTTTGTTAAATAACGTCCGACCGACAAAATTCGCTCGTTTTTCCCATTGATCTGCTTTAACGCTGGCATCTGCAGCCACGGTTTGCCGTAAAACAGCTAGTAAATTTGTGACATTGTTTTCCGCCACGGCATCTCGTTCTACTAAAGCTGGGATGATGGAAACAATTGTCTCGTGCTGTTTTGCAGCGTCTAAATCGATGTTGTTATACCCAATACCATGGCGAGAAATCAGCAATAATTCATCTTTATGTTCAAAAAATTCTTTCGTGAAAAATGGCGTCACGCTAGCAATAATAATCGTATATCCTTGTAAACATTCCGCTAACTCTTTGCCACCAATTTCACTGTCGACTGTAAAATGCTTCACGGTGCCTATTTTTTCTAAGCGCGTCAAGTGTTCAGGAAAAATTTGACCAAAACTACTGGAATTCACTATGGCAATTTTTTGTTTTTTTAACATGACTAAACTCCTTTACTGACTTTTTACGACTTCATGCCCGCCAAATCCTTGTCGCAAAGAAGCGACCACTTTGTTTGAAAAATGATTTGCTAGCATACTTTCATTTCGAGTAAATAAGGACAACGCCGTAGTTGGGACGGGCATCTCCAAACGCAATGCTTCTTCAATCATCCATTTGGCTTCGCCATTTGCTGCCACTTTCCCTTCTAGATTGGCTAACGTAGGATTTTCCGCAAAAACCTCTTTCGCTAAGCCCATCAAGCGAGCTTCAATAATCGAGCCGTGATTCCACACATCGGCTACTTTCTCCAACGCAAAATCATATTCGGCAGCTTCTAATAAATTGAATCCTTCGCCCATGGCTTGCATCATGACGTACTCAATCCCGTTGTGCACCATTTTCAAATAGTGACCAGCTCCTGATTTCCCAGCATAAAGATACCCTTGTTCACAAGCTAAATCTTCAAAAAATGGGGTTAACACTTTGACAGCTTCAGGCGCACCGCCAACCATTAAACAAGCTCCTTCCCGCGCTCCTTTGATGCCACCAGAAGTACCACAATCAATAAAATAAATTCCTTTTTCCTCAGCAAGTTGAGCATTCGCGACACTATCATGAAAATTTGAATTGCCACTATCCACAATGATATCCTCTGGTGCTAATTGCTCTACCAATTCTGCCACTAATTGATTGGTAATCTGACCAGCGGGGGTACTTAAAAAAATCACCTTCCTTTTATTAAGCGCTTTCAACAATTCCGGTAACGAATCTACAACGGAAAGCCCCTGCTCTCTAGCAGTCGCTCTTGCTTCCTTTGTCACATCAAAGCCAATAATGGGCCAGCCTTGTTCGTGAACATTTAATGCCATGTTCAAACCCATTTTCCCAAGTCCAATAAAGCCAATGCCCATTTTTCTTTCACCTGCCTCTTTTGATACTTCAATCATAAAGGATAAAAAAAATAATGTAAACGATTACACTAATTAAAAAATATTTTTTATTTTTTAGCAAAAATCTTGCCTACTCAAAAGGTAAAACGTTTTTATTTTTAAGGAGCTTTCATACAAAAAACACAAGTAAATCTCTTGGTATCACGTTCTTTTTACTGGCTACTTTCTTTAGTTGAGAGAAGTCTTTTCAAGACCCCTTCATTTTTCAGAAAAAAGATTATTTATTTTTTTTGGCTTTTTTTAAAGAATTTCTTTTTTGTGGAGAAAAAGAGAAATTGTATTTGTCCTCTTTTTCCACTATAATCAGTCTATACCAACAATGAAAAGGCATTCATTTTATTTTTAAAAAAATAAGATTGGAGGAACGTGTTAATGAAAAACCACTATTTGGATCAACGGATTCGGATCAAAAAACCGAATTTGAGCCTCACAGAAAAGAAAATTTCCGATTACTTTGTTCATTCTGAATCATTATTGACACAAATGACGTTAGAAAGTCTTGCCAACGAAATTGGCGTCTCCCAATCTTCCGTGTATCAATTTGTAAAAAAGATTGGCTATTCTGGGTTCCAAGAATTTAAAATTGATATCGCCAGAAATTCTAATTATCAGCCGACTTTTCAAAACGTCAATAGCGTGAATGGCGCCGATGATATTTCACCAGATGATGATAGTATTACCATTGCTAAAAAAGTCTTACAAGCCAATATTTATTCCCTCAGTAACGCCACACAGTTCTTAACAAAGGAGCTGTTAGATAACGTGTTGGCTTTGATGTACTCTGCCAAAACGCTTCACTTTTTCGGGCAAGGCGGCTCCTCGATTGTGGCTTTTGATAGTTTCCATAAATTCATTCGGACCAACTATCGGTGCAACTACATTTTTGATTACCACATGCAGTTAAGTTTTGTCACAAAATTAACCAGTGAAGATTGCGTATTTATTTTTTCCCATTCAGGCAAAACCAAAGAATCAATCAACCTAGCACGACAAGTTAAAAAAACCAACGCAAAAATGATTACGTTAACCGGTAACAGCGGTTCAGAGTTGGCAGGCTTGTCCGACGAAGCAATTATTGTCGTCACCGAAGAAGGCTTGTTTCGTGCGGAATCCTTGGCTTCACGGATTAGTTACTTAACGGTAATGGATATTTTATATACAAATACGATGCATCACAATTTTGATCAAAATGCCGATTCCTTGAAAAAAATCCGCGACAACATTAGCACGACTAAGACCGATCCGCATTATTTGTCGTAAGATCTGAATGGTGCTTATTTTTGTAATATCGGTCCTCGCAAATTGGCTTTATACCGTGACTCTACATTTTATGAAGCAAGTGAACTACTATGGAGGTATTTAAAAAGCGACCAATTTTTTGGTCGCTTTTTATCTTGTGGGTAAAAATAAGTTAGAAAAAAGAACTTGGGGGTTATGTCCAAGTTCTTTCTAAATCTTAAGACAATTAGTTAAATGCATGTGTTGTCTTAGCTTCATTTTAAGTTTGCTTATTTCGTTCATTCCGTTACTTTAAATTGTTCGGACACATATTTAGCGTAAGTTTTATGTTTACTTACTAGCTCATCATGTTTTCCTGAACCAGTTACTTTCCCTTTTTCAACAAAGTAAATGCTATCCGCATCAACAATTGTCGACAATCTATGGGCAATAACCAATGTCGTTCGGCCCTTCATTAAATTAGACAATGCCTCTTGGACCTTCATCTCAGATTCTGAATCTAGGCTAGCAGTAGCTTCATCTAACATTAAAATCTTGGGATTCCGCAAGAATGCACGAGCAATTGCAATACGCTGTCTTTGTCCTCCAGAAATTTTAACGCCACGTTCACCGACTTCCGTATTCAATTTATCCGGCATTTCTTCTACAAATTTTCGCGCATATGCTAGTTCCAAGACATCCCATAGTTGTTCATCTGAGAAGTTTTCTGCTAAGCCATACGTTAGATTATCTCTGATTGTCCCTACCATAATCGCAGAATCCTGTGATACAAAGCCGATTTGACGACGATAATCTGATAATTTGATATCTTTTATGTCAATATCTCCAAATTTAATTTGTCCTTCTGTAGGTTCATAAAACCTTTCAATTAAACTAAAAATCGTCGATTTCCCGCCACCTGATGGGCCTGCAAAAGCAATTACTTGGTTTGGCTGAGCAGTAAAAGAAATGTCTGTTAAGATAGGTTCTTCTGGCGCATCTTCATAAGAAAATTTTACATTTTTAACTGATAAAGTCTTTTCCGATAAATCAATATCTTGTCCACTTTCAAAGTCTTCAGGTTCTCTAGATAACAATTCTTGCACTCGTCGCGTTGATCCTGCTGCTTTAGCTACTTCAGAAAATAACGTCGCAATGATTGGCATGGCACCAATAAGATTAAATAGATACATTAAGAAACTCATCAATGTTCCGATTGTCATCACACCAATGGCAATTCGATGCATCCCATATGCTAATAGCCCAAATACCATGCTCATAAAGACCATCATCATAATTGGTTGCATAGATGCATCAAATATTGCTTCTTTTTTCCCTACATTAAATAACCGATCCACTTCATTTGCAGCACGAACCTGCGCCTGAGATTCAGCATTAGAAGTTTTGACTAAACGAATTTCACTCAACGTTTCAGTAGCAAGTCCATTAAATTGACTCATAGCATCTTGGCGAATGTGACTAACTTTTGAACCAAATGCCATTACTGGAATCATACAAAGGATTACAACAGGAACAGCAATTACCATAGCAAGCGACATATGCCAATCCATTTTAATCATCATATATACCGTACCAATAACTGTAATCACACTGGCAATTGTTTGAGGAAAAGTAACGGCTAACAATTGCTTAACTTGATTAGTATCATTTACGACCCGGCTGGATATTTCACCCGCTTTAACAGAGTCAAAATAAGAAACTTTTAGAATAGTTAATTTATTCCATAAGCGTTTACGCATATTTTGGATGACATTTTCACCAAAAATACCTAAAATTGTCCCTCCTAATGCAGAAACGAGTGCTGAAAATATAAATAATCCAACAACTTTACCTAATAAACTATAATCTACTCCCTTTTGAAAATTATTGACTAAACTTGAAGCAAGTTTTGGAACGTACACTTGGATACTAGAAGAAATCACAAGAAATATCATCCCAATGCCAAGCAGTAAATAGTTAGGCTCTGTCATCTTGATTAAGCCTAAAAATTCTTTAAACGAAAATTTTGTTTTATCTGCTCGGATAGAATCATGACTATTTTTGCCGCCTCCACCTACTGCCATTATCTTCTCCGACCTCTCTTCCATCCTTCAAAGCCACCGTATTCACCGTTGAATTCACCAAATCTACCAAAGCCATCATGTCCCATCATCTGTTCTCTAGCTCTACCATATCTAGCTGATATTTTTCTGAAATGTTCCCAATTTTTATCGTCGCCAAAAATTGTTTCAATTTTATCTAAAAATTCTTCACTAGAAATATTCTTTTCTATACGTTCTAAATAATTATTTAAAGACTCTAGTTCCTCCTCTGAAAAGCCCTTAAACATTTCTTCATTAAATCCATTGGAAATATTTCCTTGAGTACTTAAACTTTCTCGTCCCTTATCGGTCAATACAACGAATGTGACCCGAGCATCTGATTCATTTTTGACTCGTTTAACTGCTTTAACAGACTCTAATTTTTTTATGATTTGTGTCACACTAGAAGGTTTTATATCTAAATATTCAGCGATTCTTCCAGCTGTTACATTTTCTTCAGAAGCAAGCAATTTTAACGTTTCAAAAGTGTTATCTGGTTTCTCCTCTATGCTAGAAGCAAAGATTAAGTAAGGTTGTTGAGCAATTTTTAATAGTTTATTTAAAATATCTGTTTTTTTCATAATTTCCTCCAAAAAATTTATTTAGTTTATATATAAGCTAACGAACTAAATAGTAATCTATTTAGTTTACTTTGTCAACAAAAAACTAATTATTTGTATGTAGATATAACCAAAATGAAAAATAGCATACAGAAACTGCCGATTTGTTTTATCGATTCATCTGTTCCTCTACTTAAAAATCTATTTGCCTATTCATCATGAATACTAAAAAACGCTTGGCACAAGCCAAGCGTTTTGATTCTCTCTTTACATCGAACCTTTAAAAACATCTTTATTCTTAGCAAAATAATCAACACCAGAGTAAATGGTGAAAATCAAGCAGGCATATAACATGATTTGATCTAGTGGTAGATGGAGTGCTGAAAATGGAATGTTGTTAATGAATAGTAAAATAATTGCAACCATTTGGGTAGCTGTTTTTACTTTTCCTGGCCAAGCTGCTGCCATTACTTCGCCATGTTCGACTAATAACAACCGTAAACCAGTTACTGCCAATTCACGACAAACAATAATTGCTACAATCCAAGCAGGTACTTTGCCTTGACCAACTAAGACGATAAAAGCGGTCATCACTAGCATTTTGTCCGCTAATGGGTCCGCAAATTTTCCGAAGTTCGTCACCAAGCCTTGTGCACGGGCAATTTTGCCATCCAACCAGTCTGTAAAACTAGCAACTGCAAAAATAATCGCGCCCACTAATTGGGTAACGGCTAACGTTGTGTCGCCAAAACTAATCGTTCCCCAGTCCATTGGCACCGACACAATAATAATAAAAATCGGAATCATAAATATTCTTAAAACTGTTAATTTATTTGGTAAATTCACTTCAATTGCCCCTTCCTTCTCCTGTTCTATTTTACGTTATCTTGCTGGCAGTGTCACGAAAAAAAGAAAAGAATCTGGAATAATTGCCGTTTGACCGTTTATTCAGAAATATTCTTGCCTTTTTTTAGAAAGAGCTGGTAATAGCCTAAACCTAAATTAATCATTCCAATCAATGTGATACTGTCTAAAAATTTAGAACCATAGATAAAGTAGAAATACAGTTGTAAGCCAACAATCAAGAAGCCCATGACCAACAGAGCGATTGAAAATATGGTGATAAGATTAAATTTTTTATTAACTATTTTAAGCATTGATAACCCCTTCTCTCTTGAATTATTATTGTCGTCTTTTTAACCATTCGCTGTTAATTATAAAAGAAAAGAATCTGGAATAATTGCCGTTTGACAGTTTATCCAGATTCTTCTTACACCATTTCTAACGATACGTAATCCCTAATGTAACATCCTTACGAATTAAAACTGGCGTTTTTTCCAGTGTTAAATCGGCGCCATCGACTTGAATGGCGACGTTATTTGAGGCGCCTAGAATCAGTGTTGCATTGGCGGCATTCGCAGGTAAAGCTGTTGTTTGGGTCTCTCCTGCTTGCAGGGTGTGTTGGTACGTATAGTTGCCATCGACCATCACGCCAATCCAGCAAGAGCCTTCAGTCCCTTTAAAGGTAATGTTGATTGGACTATTCGCATCTTTAACCGTTGCAGTCACTTGATTGTTGGCATCACTCACCACAGCCACAGCTGTTTTCTTCTCTGGTTCGCTTGAAGAAGACGGTGGTGTACTACTTTGTGTGCTACTTTCTGGGGCTTGACTTGATTCTTTGGGTTTTTCCACACTGGCACTAGTTGCAGGTGTTTGAATAATCGGTTCGGCTTTTTGATCTTGCCACATAATGTACAGCACTACGACCGCAATGGCTAAACCAATTAACGAAAAGGCAATGGCTGGTAAGTTCCGCAGTAACCAACTGGATTGCTTTTCTTCGTCATGCAATTGCTTACGTGATCCTTCAAGCTCTTCATACACTGGCTTGGGTTCTTCGACAATTGCTGGTTCTTTGCCATCATAGATATCTACCAATTGATTGCCATCTAAGCCGACCGCACTTGCATATTGGCGGATAAACGCCCGCACATAAAAGGTGCCTGGTAAGGACTCAAAATCGTTTTGTTCAATAATTTCTAAATATCTTTTTTGAATTTTTGTCATTTGTTGCAGTTCATCAATTGAGATGTTCTTCTGCAATCTTGCTTCTTTTAGTGTTTCTCCAATATTTACGCTGGCCACTCGTCCATCTTCTCCAGTCTATTTTGTTAATTTATCGATTGTCTCATCAGTCTTTTTCAATTGCCAAGGAAAACATTCCCGTCCTTTAAGAATACCACAAAAGAAGCCAACTGAGGATAACAAAATTGAAAGATTTCAAAGATTTTTCTTTTTCTTAAACAGTTGGTTTATTGCTCGGTTTCTCCTTTAGGATACATGTAGAAACGGCTCAATCCTTCTTCACGAATCAAGGTCTCTGCTACTTGGCGGACGTCGGCTAATTGAATGCTTTCAATGACTTCAATCTTATCAAACAGCGTGGTTTCCCCAAACAATGATTGTGAAAATTGGTTGGCGATATACTCTAAAGAGTTTAAGGATTGGAAATATTTACCAATCATTTTTTTCTTCAATAAGGACAAATTTTCTTCCGTTAATTCTGGACTTGTTGTGGCAGATAATAAAATAGCTTCAATTCGTTCTGCTAAGACTTCTGGTTGCTCACTATCGCCGCCAATATCCGCAAAATGGAAACTGCGATCTAAATTAAAGTCATAACTAAAACTATCATCTAACAAGCCTTCATCATAAAGAGCCAAATAGTTTTGAGAGGTATTACCAAACAATAATTGTAACAACAAGTTCACGGTGACTTGATATTTCATTAAGTCACGACCCGTTGTTGGCACTTCATCTAAGCCTTTCAAGCCAACAAGCACTTTTGCCCGTGTGACTGCCATTTCAATGGCGCTCTCTTTGACAATGTCAGCAGCTGTTTCTTCAGGAAAATGCCGACGAATAGGTTGGGCGGCAGGAAACTCTTTCGCCGCTTGGTTTTCACGAATGAAGGCCATTAACGCTTCAGGGTCCATTTTCCCTACCACGAATAAGGTCATATTACTTGGATGATAAAACGTATTGTAGCATGTATACAAATCTTCTGCGGTAATCTCCGCAATACTTGCCACTGTGCCGGCAATATCAATATGCAATGGATGTTTCGGATAAAGGTTGCCTAAAATGCCAAAGAACAAGCGCCAGTTAGGATCATCTAAATACATTTGAATTTCTTGTCCGATGATGCCTTTTTCTTTTTCGACCGTTTCCTTCGTGAAATACGGCGATTGCACAAAATCAAGCAACGTTTCTAGATTTTGTGTCACTTGATCCGTCGTTGAAAACAAATAACTCGTTTTCGTAAAACTGGTAAAGGCATTCGCTGAAGCCCCTTGTTGCCCAAATTTTTGGAAGACATCGCCATCTTCTTTTTCAAACATTTTATGTTCTAAAAAGTGGGCGATTCCGTCAGGCACTTCAATCATTTCCTCTTGACCAATTGGCACGAACGTATTGTCGATGGAACCATAATCGGTCGTAAACAAGCCATACGTTTTTTGGAAATCATTTTTCGGTAATAGGTAAACCTTTAAACCATTTTCCAGTGTTTCTGTATACAATGTTTCTTTAATTTGTGCATAGTCTTTTTTAATCATTTTCCGTTTCTCCTTCCAAAAAGAAGATCGCTTGAAGTTCCAAGCGTTTGGCTACTTCTTGGATTTCTGGAATAGTCACGGCATTAATCCGCGCAATCCATTCCTCCGCCGTTAGCATCGTCTGTGGCATTAATTGGTTCAAGTATTCTTTTTCCAGCCACGCGCCTGCATTATCTAACGCTAAGATATACTGATTTTTTAGCATTGCTTTCGTTTGTTCAATTTCTAATTCGCTAATCTTACCTAAGCGAATATTTTCCAATTCTGTCGAAATCAAACGCAAGACCTGATTCCGATTTTTGCCATCGATCCCTGTTTGAACCGTCATGAAGCCACGGAAAGTGTCGATACTACTAGAAGCATAATACGCTAAATGCTCTTTTTCACGGACATTCATAAATAATTTAGAATGCGGGAAACCGCCAAAAATCCCATTAAACACTTGCAACGCAAAATAATAGCTATCGCCATAATAAATATCCGTGTTGTAAGCCAAGTTTAATTTCGATTGGGCTAGCACCTCACGCTCGGTCCGCTCTTCAATCACGTTGCGAATTGGTTGATTGTAGAAAATCGCGGCTTTGCCTTCTTCACGAGGCGTAAACGGTAATTGCTTGAATAACGGCACTAGCTCCGCCTCATTGACATCACCTAAAACAAAAATATCCACTTGATCTTCCGCCAGCATTTTTTGATAATATGCCGCTAATGACGCCGCTGTTTCCTTAGCTAACGCCGCAACAGTCCCAAAACTAGGGATTTTTTGATCCTCTGATTGATTAAAATAGACACTTTGAAGCGCCAAAGAAGCATAGGTTTGCTTATCCTCCACAATACTTTCCAAGTACGCTTTCAAGTTCTCTTTCTCCCGTTGGAAGGTTTCTGCCTCAAATTGGCCCGCTTGAATATTGGGGGCAAAAATAATTTCCTTCAAAAAGTCCACCGCTTCGGCGAGAACCTGACTATCCTGTAAATAATGATCATTGACAATGTTCATAGAAATATTAAACCAATGTTGATTGCCTTTTTTGGAAACGCCAATCCCAAAGCTGGCGCCGTAAAGTTCCGCCAAACGCTCACTTAACTTGACTTGATTCGGGTAATTCAAGCTGTTGGTTTCCATTAAACTGGACAACAGCGTTCTTTTTGTAATGGTTTCATGATTTAATCGTGTATTAAAGCGGACTAAAAGACGCACCGTTTTATATTTTTCTGTAGGAATGACGTGTAAATTCACGCCTTTAACTAATTGAACAGACATTGCCGCATCGCTCCTTCATTTGCTTCATCTTACCTAAAGAATGCTGTGAAATATATGTATCGCGTAAATTCTAAAGCATTTTTTAATGTTTTTTCCAATAGCTCCATTATAACACAGCTTCAGGTGCTTTCTGAATGATAAGAGTTTTTCAGTTCAAATTTTCAAGAAGATTCGGTATACTGTTTTTAAAGTGAGGAGGGAAAAAAGAATGATTAAAGAATTTAAAGAGTTTATCATGCGCGGGAGTGTCTTAGACCTAGCCGTTGGTGTTGTCATTGGTAGTGCGTTTACAGCGATTGTGACACAAGTGGTGGAAGGCTTGATTACCCCGTTAATTAGTCTGATTTTTGTCTTGACGACTGGGAAAAAGAGTGCCGACGATGCATTGGGTGCCCTTGTTTATAAAGTCGAAGGCGTTGAATTCAATATTGGTAGCGTGATTAGTGCACTTATTACATTTTTAATTACGGCCTTCGTCCTCTTCTTGATTGTCAAAGCGGCGAACAAAATGAAAAACCGTGGCAAAAAAGAAGAAGCGGCAGAAGAAGAAGAAGTGGTACCAACGAGCGAAGATTACTTAAAAGAAATTCGCGACTTATTAGCGGCGCAAACACCGCCTGCTGAAACTGTCAAAACAGACAGCACCTTCACAGAGAAATAAGCAAAAAGTCATCCTGAAGGGATGACTTTTTTGTTTGGACTTAGATTGATGGTCCTGCCACGAGGTTCCAGGTGATGTTGCCTGTGTAGGCGCCTTTTTTAAGTTGTTGCATTGGTGTAGTGACATTCAATGTCATATTTCTGAAACGTCCTGCCCAAATTCCTTGTCCTTTGCCCACAGTTGCATTCATTAATGCAGTGGCGCCACCACCAATTTTTATGCTGGTTCCAATAGCACTAGGGGCTGCTGGATCATCAGCGATATTCATGCCATTTAAAACAGGAGACACTGTATAAAAATCTGTTGGAATAGTAACATGTTTTGCATAGTTCATTTCCAACCCAAAATTAATATCACCTGCTAGTTCATCTGCCTCATTATTCATTTTTGTTAGTTGACCAGTTACATGCCAGCCTTCTTTTGTTCCTCGTAAATCACCCACCATAACAGCTCGTGTGGTTTCATAGGAAGGAAAAATTGCTTGAATAGATGTTAAATCTTCACCAATTTTTACTGGAGAAAAATCAAAACTTCTTGGAATGGTTACTAAATCAAAATCTGTATTTGGTTGAGTTGGATCTGGATCTACAGATCCCATACCAACAGTATTATCCCCTTGATCTGGCAATACGCCCGCCTCAAACTCCGCCTGCACCGGCGTATTCCCTGTCGTCACCGCATGTGCTGAAAGTGGTGCCAAACTAGCGCCAACTACGGCGCTACTAACCAATAAACTTGCCATTATTTTCTTTTTCATCTATGCACGCTCCTTTGCTTTCAATTTGTTTATCAAGTACAGAACAGCAAAAGTAACGATTGCTGTTCTGTACTTTATTCTTTCATTTCTTGTATTTAGATTGATGGTCCTGCGACGAGGTTCCAGGTGATGTTGCCTGTGTAGGCGCCTGCTTTGATGTTATAGGCAGAAGTAGTGATGTTTAAAGCGGTATCAAACATGGATAACCCCCATATTCCTTGTCCTTTGCCAGAAGTTGCATTAGCAACAAGAACTGCATCGCCTGCTAAAGGAAGGTTCCATAAATCAGGGTTTACACCTTCTGGTCGAGCCTCCATATCTATTGTAGCACCCTGATTTGTATATTGGTTAGTGCTTTCATCATATCTCAATGCATAAAAGCCATTAACACCAATAGTAATATTTCCTTCTAAACTTTCATCTCCTAGCTTCATACCATCTGACTGAGCAGTAACATGCCAGCCCTCTTTCGTTCCCCGTAAATCACCTATACCAATAGCTTCCGTGTGTCCATTACGACCTGCATCGTTTTTATTAGGAATAGGTTTGGTTAAATCATCTGAAATAGAAAGCTTACCAAAATCATATTCCCTTGGAATAAATATTAAATCAAAATTACTATTTGTAGCACCTGGATCTGGTCTTACTGTATTCGGATCTCCACCAGCATCTGGCAACATACCCCCACCAAACTCCACCTGCACCGGCGTATTCCCTGTCGTCACCGCCTGTGCCGAAAGTGGTGCCAAACTTGCGCCAACTACGGCACTACCAACCAATAAACTTGCCATTATTTTCTTTTTCATATGTACATCTCCTTTAACATCTTGAATTCCCAGTGCGCCCTAGTTGTTTCTTCGGTGCTACTGAAGCTATGGCTTTATTATACAAGATTCCCCCTTGTCTGTGATTTTAAATATTGAACAGTTCTTGCAAAAAAACAACATTTCCTTTAAAAGCAACGTTTCCCCTTAGTTTAAAGGCTTTTTTTCAACACTTATTGATATTTTTGGCTGTTATTTAATGTTTTTTCCGAAAAAATGCTTTAATAAACAACGAGAAAACGTCACAAAGTAGAGGTCAAACTCTAACTTTGTGACGTTTTCTCCTAAAATCTTATACATTTATTCGCAGATGCAGCGAAAAAACCGTAATTTTTTATTTAATGACAGCCGTTTTTATATTTGTTCGTCACTAAGACTTACAATTTACGGCGACGGGCGAATTCCACAAACTTAAATTTGTTTAAGCGGTGACGAGATTCTGTATAGCCAAAACAGCGGGTATCTTCCAAGTTCATGATACTACGGACCACGACGACATGATTGCCTTCCACTTCACCAATCAGCTGCTTGTCCATCTCTGTGAGCGGTTCCACGGTAATTTCTTTCTGGGCATAACTAATCGCCAAGCCAAGGTCGTTTTCCAGATAATCGAAAATCGAATCTTCGGCACGGTGCTTCGGCAGTTCTGGGACAATCTCTTTAATCAAGTAATCAATATCTAAAATATCGACTTCCCCTTCAATCTCCCGTTGCCGAACTAAGCGCCACACAGGGGCCCCTTCCGTCCAACCAGTCAACTGAGCCAAGTTGCGCTCCACAGGAATTTCTTCTAAGGAAACCACATGAGTATGACTTTCAATATGTTGCGTTTGTTGTAACTCCTTGTAACTGGTCACCCCTGAAATAGGAAAATTAAACTTTTTAAAGTTGAGCACAATCGAGCCTTTGCCTTGTTTTTTCTGAATGTAGCCAGCGTTAATCAGTAAATTCAAGGCTTTCCGAATTGTTTCACGGGAAACATTGTAAGTTTCCACTAATTGATTTTCACTAGGTAATAAATCGCCTGGCTGATAGTCGCCTTGGACAATTTGTTGTTCTAATTCTAAAAATATGTCATGAAACTTGTTCATGCCGATCCTCCTCTACCAACAATTTCTTTTCTAAAAGCATAGCATATTCCCTCCGAAAAACCTAGAGCTGGTCAGAAAAATCCCCCGCACTTTCTGCCTTGCTTGCGCCACAAACTCCCCCAGCCAAACCACTGCTTGACCGCCTTTTTTTCGGACCCAGCGCAGTCGGTTGCTGCCCCCTTCTGGAAAAGTTTTCCCAAGAATCTAGGGAAAATCCTTGTAATTCTGATTCGTTCATACTATACTGTAGTCAAACGAAACATGTCTATACAAGTTCACAAGGAGGCGCCAAACATGACCATTTTAGAATTAACATTCGCAACGAACCAACTAACGACGACTTTTTTTAACCATAAATTGGAACCGCTTCATCAAAAAACATTCCCTTTTGAAGCTTTGACTATCGAAGAAACGGTTCCTGAACTGTGCCAATTGATTGTGGCAGAGGCTGCGCCGATTCTGGGGGGGATTGTGGCTGATTTCCCAGCGGATTTCTTTTCGCCAGAGGAAACGTTGGCGCTGGTTCCGCAAGCGGTGATTCAAGCATTCGCGGAACAGTTGAACACGCCACTTTTAACGGCAGCCGAACAAGCGGCGGCACCGAATCTGCTGGCAGCATTTGAAGAAAAACGGCAGTATTTGGCTTGGCATTTGGACTATTATGGCTACGTGCCTGGGAAAAATGAATATGCGGTGGAGTCCCTGTTAACTGTCGGCAATGGTTTTTTAGGTTTGCGCGGCACGACACCTGAGATGACGATTTCTGATGATCATTATCCAGCGACCTACATTGCGGGGCTTTATAATACAGCGGCTTCGGAAGTTGCGGGTCAAGTAGTGGAAAATGAAGATTTCGTCAATGCTCCTGACAACCAACACATCGCTTTAAAAATTGGCGATGCCACTGACTGGTTAACGATTTCTCCAGACACGCTACAACAATTACATCGTCAATTGAACTTGAAAACGGGATTGCTTGTCGCAGAAATGATTTTGAAAGATGCGGACAATCAGCAAATTAAATTAACGACGAAAAAAATCGCCAATATGGCACAGCCGAATGACTATCATCTGCAATATACGTTTGAGCCGTTAAACTTTTCAGCCCCAATTACTTTGAAAACCGTCACTGATGGCAGTGTCTACAACTATAACGTGGCGCGGTATCGTAACTTAACGGCGAAACATTTTCAGGTGACAGCATTAAGCGCGCAGGAAAACAAAACCGTGATTGAGGTTTGTACCAATCAATCCAACTTAAGCGTCCGAGAAACGGCCTTGATAACCGGTGATTTTTTTGAAAAAGAAGCCATTATGATTCAAGAAGAAGCGGAAAAAATCGCCCAAGTGGTGACCGTGATGGCGCACCAAGGAACGCGCTATACGCTAGAAAAGCAAGTCTTTGTGCAAGCCAGCCACGCCGAACAAAGTTGGCAGGTACCGTTTACGCCGAAGGACTCTTTTGCGGCCGCCGCTCAGGAAAGCGCCCGCGCTTGGCAAACCCTTTGGCAACAAGCCAACATTACCGTGACAGGCGATTTGATGTCTCAAAAACTTTTACGGATTCACAGTTATCACTTGCTGGCTTCGGCTTCGCCTTTTAGTAACCAAGCGCAAGCATTGGACGTCTCGATTACCGCCCGAGGCTTGCACGGTGAAGCGTATCGTGGACATATTTTCTGGGATGAAATTTTTATTTTACCTTTTTATATTCAACATTATCCTGACACAGCGAAACAATTGTTGCTGTATCGCTACCATCGATTAGAGAAGGCGAAGGAAAATGCGGCGGCCAGCCAGTATCGTGGCGCAATGTATCCGTGGCAATCAGGTCGTGATGGGCGTGAAACCACGCAAAAACTTCACTTAAATCCGTTGAATGGACATTGGGGCGAGGATCATAGCATTCTGCAACGACATGTGTCCTTAGCGATTGCTTACAATGCTTGGTTGTATTGGCATAGTACACAGGATCATGAATTTATGAAACAATATGGCGGCGAAATGTTGTTAGAAATCGCTCAATTTTGGAACAGCGCTGCGACGTTAGATGACGCAACAGGACGGTTCTTTATTGATAAAGTGATGGGACCTGATGAGTTTCACGAGGGCTATCCAGACCAAGCGGAAAGCGGCTTGAAAAACAACGCCTATACGAATTTGATGGTGGTTTGGCTATTCGAAGAATTAACCAACATTTTGGCACTTTTCTCTGAGGAAGAACAGGCACAACTTTTTGCCAAAACGCAGACCTCTTCGGCTGATTTAGCCCGCATGCAACAAATTCAAAATTCACTGGAAATTGAAGTTAATTCTGACGGTATTATTGCGCAATATGAAGGGTATTTCGGCTTAAAAGAGATTGACTGGGCGGCGATGAAAGAGAAATACGGCAATATTTACCGCATGGATCGAATTTTAAAAGCCGAAGGGGAATCTCCCGATGATTACAAAGTGGCGAAACAAGCCGACACGTTAATGTTGTTCTACAACTTAGACAAAACTCGGGTGGATCAAATTTTAGAAGATTTAGGGTATCAATTGCCTGCGGATTATTTGGAAAAAAATCTTTTGTATTATCTAAAACGGACGTCTCATGGTTCGACTTTGTCACGAATTGTTCATGCCCAATTGGCAGAAATGGCGCAATTCCATGAGCTATCTTGGCAACTTTATCAAGAAGCGTTGTATTCCGATTATCGTGACATTCAAGGTGGCACGACCGCTGAAGGGATTCATACAGGGGTCATGGCTGCGACGATCCACGTTACTTTAGCAACGTATGCAGGCGTTGACACGCGCCAGAACGAGTTATCAATTTGTCCAAACTTACCTGAACATTGGCAAGCGCTGGCGTTCCAGTTTATTCATCAAGGCGTGACGTATCAATTTTCATTAACACAAACCAGTGTCACGATTACAGCAGATAAAGACACACAATTATTGGTTCAGGGCGCGTTGATTCCGTTAACCGCCGAACGACCAAAAGAAGTACATTATCAATAAAGGAGCGAACCACAATGACGATTGGATTTATTTTTGATTTGGATGGTGTCATTACTGACACCGCCAAATTTCATTATCAAGCTTGGAAAGCGTTGGCCGATTCGCTAGGTATCCCCATTGACGAAACCTTCAACGAAACATTAAAAGGCATTAGTCGGATGGATTCCTTGGACCGCATTTTAGCCCATGGCCACCGTGAAAATGCGTTTATTCCAGCAGAAAAAGAAGCCTTAGCTCAGCAAAAAAATGACCACTACGTTCAATTATTAGAACATTTAACGACAGAAGATGTTTTACCTGGTGTCGTGCCATTGCTACAGCAAGCCCAAGCACGTCACATTCCCTGTGCCGTGGCTTCGGCTTCAAAAAACGCGCCCCTGATTTTGGAAAAATTAGGCGTGCGCGCGTACTTCGCCACAATTGTCGATCCCGACTCGTTAAGCAAAGGCAAACCTGATCCTGAAATCTTTTTAGCCGCCGCTGACAGTATTGGCGTGCTACCGCAAAACGCCATTGGCTTTGAAGATGCACAATCAGGCATTGACGGCTTGAAAGCCGCGGGCATCTATGCCGTCGGCTTGTCGGCCAGCCAACCCTTAATCGGAGCCGACATGCAAGTCTCTGAAATGACTGAACTAAGCGTTGATGCACTGCTCAATCGCTAAAGAAGGACAAGAACCTTTAGCAGCAGGCACCTCTTTTCATCTACATTGTATCTATGCTAGAATGTAGATGAAAAGAGTGAGATGCGTCAACACACCTCTTTAGTGTAGAGCCGTTTAAGACGCGGTGACCAATTTTTTATTGTCATTACACTACTTTATTGGATTAAAAAGGATTGAGTTGAACGTGGTTCTGTGGTAGACTTTTATTAGAAACAAGTAGATGTTTCTTGATGATCAGGCATCATAATAACTCAATACTGAAATCGGAAGTAATAGCCGATAGTTGGCGAGCAACAGAAAAACTCGATATAGAATTGGACGTAGAGCCAATAGTTGGTGAGCAACAGAAAAACCTGAATTATATTTGAAGTTTAAAGAAGGCAAGCTAAGCTTGGCTTCTTTATTTATAGGAGAAACTAATGATTGAGAAAAAAGATTTTGACACAATTAGAAAGGCGTTCTTAATTTATGACACCAACTTCAATAATCATATGTTCACTTATACATATCAACATCGGAAAACAAAGAAATTGTTAGAAATGAACGTTCAATTTGAAGCTGGGAATTTTATGCATTTATGCGGAGTTGACTATTATCAAATAGATAAACAAGGGAGCTGTAAATTTCGTTTTAAGGCTACTCAATTTTACAGAGCTTTAAAAAATAATAAAGTTTCACTGCGCGGGATTAAACCTAAAGATGATGGAACCACAGGCCAAAAATTACAAGTAATTCCTCTATTAGAAATGCTTATTTCTCCAGGTGTACGAGTATGCGATGGAGGAAAATTTTATAATTTACAGTATGAAAAAGCAATTCGCTCAGGCAAAATGATTGTGGCGTTAACATGTAAAGAGAATAACAAAAAGTACGTCCCACAATCTTTATTATCGTTAATAAATCAGCCACGAAAGAGCCAATCGAAATCTTTAACTGAATCCCATGAAGTAATTAAAATAAGTAAGTCTGAGCTGAATAGCACCTCAGTAATTGAAGTTTACGATAAATTTTAACAAAAAAGCGGGCTAAACAGACTATAGGCAAAGAGAAAAAGCCCAGAGGTTTTTCTCCTCTTTAACAGCTTTTAGGATTTCACGGATTAACGCTAAATTTATTCGTGCTTTTCGGGAAAATGTGCTAGAATGTAGATGAAAAGAGAGATATGCGTCAACATACCTCTCTAGTGTAGAGCCGTTTGAGACGGTGACCGATTGTATTATTTAAAAATAACCGTACTGGTCAAAGTAGATGGTTATTTTTTCTTGTCATTTTTAAGCAATTTCACAATCAGTGCAATCAAAGCAATGGTAAACATACCAAAACCTAGGATCGTCTGAATTGTCTCATATGCTGACAACAGGCCTCTCCTTTCTGTAAATTTTGGAAGTACGCTCATACGCACCACCTCACCGAAAGAGGAAAGTCTCTGCTCCTACGCTTCTCACTTTGTTGCGATGCTCGTCGCAAAGCGCATGTTCCTTTGCGCTTGCCTCCGCCTTAACTTCTCTACACTTATCGTATATCATGAATGCCTAATAAATATTCAGGTTACAATATTTTTTTAGATAAAATGATTTAGAGAAAAACCCGCCCACATCAGAAAAATGATGTGGGCGGTTTTTTGTAATTATTTATTTTTTGTTTCAAATAACGGACTAACTGGTTTGTTTTCGTGGATACGTTTAATCGCATCTCCGATTAATTCACCAACGCTGACTTCGTCAATTTTTGCAATTTTACGATCATCAGATAGGTAAATAGAGTCTGTTACAACTAAGCGTTCAATTGCTGAATCTTCAATACGTTGTAAGGCTGGTCCTGATAAAACGGGATGTGTACAAGAAGCGTAAACGTCTTTTGCTCCGGCTTCTTTCAATGCGTTTGCAGCAAGAGAAATTGTCCCCGCTGTGTCAATCATGTCATCAATTAAGACACATGTTTTGCCTTCCACATGGCCAATGATATTCATTACTTCTGCTACGTTCGCTTTTGGACGACGTTTGTCAATGATCGCAATTGGTGCTTTTAAGAATTCTGCCAATTTACGCGCACGCGTTACACCACCATGGTCAGGGGAAACAACAACGACGTCATCGCCTTGAATGCCGTGTTCGATGAAGTAATCGGCAATTAATGGTGCACCCATCAAATGATCCACTGGAATATCAAAGAATCCTTGAATTTGGACCGCATGTAAGTCCAATGTCAACATTCTTGTTGCACCAGCTTTTTCAATCATGTTTGCAACAAGTTTAGCAGTGATTGGTTCCCGGGCACGTGCTTTACGGTCTTGACGTGCATACCCATAATAAGGCATAACCACGTTAATTGTTTTAGCACTCGCACGTTTTAACGCATCAATCATGATTAATAGTTCCATTAAGTTATCGTTAACAGGGCTACTTGTTGATTGAATGACGTAAACATGTGCACCGCGAATACTTTCTTCAATATTCACTTGAATTTCGCCATCACTAAATTGTGTTACAGAGCACTTTCCTAGCTCCACACCCACAGCATCCGCAATTTTTTCTGCTAAGGGACGATTAGAGTTCAAAGAAAAGATTTTCAATCTTGGATCAAAATAATGTTTCGACATTAGAACCTCCACTTTCTATTTCAGCCAATTCGTTAAAACTGAACAATACTTTCCTTCTAAAATAATAGTAGTCCTAGCCAAATAAATCAAGAGATTTTCTGTATTTCATACAAGATATTCATCAAAAGTCGCTTTCTTCTAACTATTTTATCGTATTTGTCTAAAAAATGAGGATTATTTGAATAAAGAAAGGTACTCGCCATAGCCTTCTTTTTCTAAATCTGCCACTGGCACAAATCTCAAAGCTGCCGCATTAATGCAATAACGTAAGTCGCCTTCTTGGAGTGGGCCATCAGTGAAAACATGCCCTAAATGTGAATCCGCTTCTTGACTGCGAACTTCTACTCGGTGCATGCCGTGACTAAAATCAGCTTTTTCTTTGACGCCACGTTTTTCAATTGGTTTGGTAAAGGATGGCCAGCCGCAACCAGCATCGTATTTGTCCAGGGAACTAAACAACGGTTCGCCACTAACAATGTCTACATAGATTCCGTCTTGGTAAAAGTCATCATATTCTCCTGAAAAAGGGCGTTCTGTTGCGTTTTCTTGTGTGACGGCATATTGAAGATCCGTCAAGGTTTGTTTTAATTCTTCTTCTGTTGGTTTTGTCATTCTGTCCACTCCTTTTCTTCTGTTCAATTTATTGGGTTCAATGATACCACGTTTGCCAAACAGGCACCTAATAGTTTGCATAGTAAAAGACAGTCCTTTCTCTTTTTGACGAATGAAAAGGACTGTCTTTTATTAGTTGAATTCTTTTAGTAGTCGGGCTACTTTGGCAATTGGTAAACCCATAATGGCGTAATAATCCCCAGCGATTGCTTCAATTAGTAATGCTCCTTGTCCTTGGATACCATAAGCGCCTGCTTTGTCGGCATATTCTGCGGTATCTAAGTAAGCATGGATTTCCGTGTCTGTCAGTGGATAAAACGTCACGGTTGAATGAACTGTCGCGGAGCGCTCTTTTTCCCCTTGTTTCAACGTCACACTTGTATACACGTCATGTGTTTTGCCACTTAGGAGGCGCAACATGCGATAACCGTCTTCCCGAGAAGTGGGTTTGCCGAGGATTTCTCCCGCCAATGCCACAATTGTATCGCAGCCAATGACTAGTGCTTCGGGGGATTGCTCTGCTATAGCCGCTGCTTTTTGGGCAGCCATTTGCGCCACATATTCTGCTGGTAAGCCGTCTTTGCCAACAGTTTCATCGATGTCGGCTGGTGCAATCGTAAAAGTTGGGACCACACGCTTTAATAACTCCTGACGGCGAGGAGATTGGGATGCTAAAATAATTTGCATAAAATGATGACACCTCGTTTCTTTTTAATGGGGGTCTTGAATGCGTTTAAACATTCGTTCCATATCTGAATTCGTAAAATGAATCAGCACCGGACGTCCATGCGGACAATTAAACGGATTTTCGCACAAGGCTAAATCTTTTAATAGCACACGTGCTTGTTGCTCATTGAGGTAATGATTGGCTTTGATGGATCGCTTACAGCTCATCATAATGGCGGTTGCTTCACGGAATTTTTTCACGCTGACCGAGCCAGTTGTTAGCAACATGTCAATCATCTCGCGAACAATGCTTTCCTCTTCGCCTGCAGGATACCAAGTTGGGTGCGCCCGCACAATGAAACTATTTTGTCCAAAGTCTTCCAAATGGATGCCAACTTCCGCAAGGGTTTCTTTCTGCTCTTTAATTTTCAAGGCATCGCTATTTGGATAATCAATAACGATTGGTACCAATAGTTCTTGTAAATCATCACTGACTTCGCCAATTTTTTCACGGAAGTATTCGTATTTAATTCGTTCTTGGGCAGCGTGTTGGTCGATAATAAACAGGCCATCTTTGCTTTGTGCGAATAAATAAGTTCCGTGCATTTGACCGAAGTATTCTAGCTCAGGAAAACGTTCTGTCGGTCGTTCTTCTTCCAACTTGTTCAGGGCTTGTTTCAGTTCTCTTTGACTCGCAGCGCTATTGGCATCGAATTCTGGGTGAAGTTTCATTTCTTCTTGGAAAACCTCGTCAGCAGCCTCTGATGAACGCAGAGAAGGTTCTGAATCAGATACTTCAGTTATTTTCGTTTCTTCGGCTATTACCTGTTGCTCATTACTAGCTGTTTCCCAATGATTTGCGGAATCAACAGCTGCCGAAGAGGTTTCGTAAGCTGACGTTTCTTCCGCTACACTCGTTGATTCTGGCACTGGCGGCGCAAATGGATCGTCCATTGGGTCCACTGCTCTTTCTGTCTGGTTGACAGATTCAGGGGCGCTTGAGGCTGGTGTTTCGTCTGTCGCATGTTCCGCATAGAAGCGGCCTGTTGCGGGATTATAGCTTAAGCTGCCCGGTCGTTGTTTTACCGCAGGTTGTTCAGTCGATAGAGGAATTTCCATTTGTTCGGCTTTAGGTTCTGGCGGTAGTTTCTTTTTAAAACGCAAATTGTCTGCCGCATTGGGAATCAACTGTTCTTGGCTCAACACTTCTTGAATCGCCTGTTCAATTAATGCCATTAAATCTTTTTCTTTACTCAAACGAACTTCTTGCTTAGTAGGATGGACATTGACATCGACTAACAGCGGATCCATTTCAATTTCTAACACAGCAATTGGAAAACGCCCCACCATTAGTTTCGAACCATAGCCGGCTACAATTGCTTTATTTAACGCGAAATTTTTAATATAACGACCATTGATAATCGTTGATAAATAGTTGCGGCTGGCCCGTGTGACTTCTGGCAATGAGACATACCCTGTCAAAGTAAAATCAAGGTCTTTTCCTTCAATTTTCAACATTTTCTTTGCGGTGCTAATGCCATAAATCCCGGCAATCGTTTGTTTTAAATCACCATTGCCTGTTGTACTCATCATTTTGTGGCCGTCATGAACTAAGCGAAAAGCGACTTTAGGGTGACTTAACGCCAGACGATTGACAATGTCACCGATATTAGCCAATTCCGTTTGGATCGTTTTGACGTATTTCAAACGAGCGGGCGTATTATAAAATAAATTAGAAACGGTCATTTTTGTGCCTTTACGGAGGGCTGCTGGTCGGTTTTCTTCGACCTTGCCCCCTTTTAGAATCACATAGCTGCCTTCTTCTTCCTCAGCTGTGGCAGTTTCGACAATCATTTCAGAAACTGAGGCAATACTTGGTAAGGCTTCGCCTCGGAACCCCAAGCTGCGAATTCGGAACAAATCATCTCTTGTATGAATTTTGCTTGTGGCATGGCGTTTGAAGGCATTCAGTACATCTTCTTTGGCAATTCCTTCACCATTATCAATAATTTGAATGGTTTTCAAGCCAGCTTCTTCAATAAAAATATCAATTTGGGTGCTTCCTGCATCCAGTGCATTTTCCACCAATTCTTTGACGACAGAAGCGGGACGTTCAACAACTTCACCAGCAGCAATCTGGTTGGCTAGTTGTTCGGATAGTTCTTGAATTTTCCCCATTTCACGACCTCCTAACCGGTTCGGTTCCTAATTAGATACGTTTTTGCAATTGATGAAGCATGTTTAACGCATCTAGTGGTGTCATTTCTAATAGATTCATTTTCTTCAATGTGTCAATGACACTTAATTCTTCTGTTGAAACTTCTTTAAATAATGAAAGTTGCTCGGTTTCTTCATGGACTTCTGAAACTTCTTCATGATGAACTGAACTTGGAATCGTTGTTTCTTCCGCTTCTAAAGCGGATAAAATGGTGGCTGCTCGTTCTAAAAGCGGGCTTGGTAAACCAGCGATTTTAGCAACATGTATCCCATAGCTCTTATCAGCAGGTCCTTCCATCATTTTATGAAGAAAGACCACTTCGCCATCTTTTTCGACAGCGCCCACGTGAATATTCTTCAAGCCTTTTAAGGTTTCATCTAGAACAGTTAGTTCATGATAATGTGTAGAAAATAGCGTTTTGGCTTGTACTTCACGATGGATATATTCAATGATGGCTTGCGCTAGCGCCATTCCATCATAGGTTGCCGTGCCGCGTCCTAATTCATCAAATAAAATTAGGCTGTTAGGCGTGGCATGCCGCAGTGCTTGGTTGGCTTCCATCATTTCTACCATAAAGGTACTTTGCCCTGCAATTAGATCATCAGAGGCCCCAATCCGTGTAAAAATTTGATCGAAAATTGGCATTTCAGCACTTTCCGCTGGTACAAAACAGCCAATTTGCGCCATGACCACCGTCAAAGCCAATTGACGCATGTAGGTACTTTTCCCTGACATGTTTGGTCCAGTAATCAAGAGAATATCTGTTTCTGGGTTCATGCGGATACTGTTTGGAATGTATTCTTGGTGCCCTAAAACTTTTTCCACGACTGGGTGTCGTCCTTCGACAATCGCCAAATTTTTCGTGTTACTTCTTAACGTTGGTCGAACGTATTGATACCGTTCACTAATTGTTGCAAAAGATTGTAAAACATCAACCGCACTAATGGTTTTAGCCAGTGTTTGCAACCGATCAATGTTCGTTTTCACTTGTTCTCTCACGGCCAAGAACAATTGATATTCTAGTTCAACTGATTTTTCTTCGGCTTCTAAGATTAAACGTTCTAATTCTTTTAGCTCTGGCGTAATAAAGCGCTCCGCATTAGCTAATGTTTGCTTACGCTCGTATTTTCCTTCTTCTAAATTCGCTAAATTTGA